>JAMFRX010000557.1 GCA_026224995.1 Puia dinghuensis | reverse complement strand
TTGTTTCTTGTACTTCTCAAAGGGCTTGGCCAATTCCTCGGGGGTCATGCCCAGCAGCCACATATTCCGGAACAACTGCGGCAGGTCCTTCTCCATGAAGGCCTCCAGCCGGTATTGGGTGGCTTGTTTGATCGCCTGCTGGCTGACGAAGAATCCGATCCCCCGCTGGTTGAAGATGATCTCCTTCTGCTGCAGAAACTCGTAGGTCCGCATCACCGTATTAGGATTCACCTCCAGCTCGATGGCCAGTTCTCTTACACTGGGGATACGTTCCCCGGGCGGCCATTCTTTCAATAGGATCCTCTCGCAGACATAGTCCGCGATCTGGAGATAGATAGCTTGTGATTCTCTGAACTGCATGAGCCTATACTTCTTTTTCTTTGATCCTAAAATACGTGGTGATCCAAAAGACCGGGGGTATTCCATAGAGCAGCAGGAAGCCCAGGGCGGTCTCTATGAGAGGCGAGATACGGATGATTTTGACGTTTAATGTTCCATCACCCTTTATCCAATCGAAGAAGGGACCGCGACGGAATCCGCCGGGCAGAGCGCGCTCGATGATCCGCGATTGAAAAATCGTAAAGAACAAGACAAAGAGGAGCAGCGCTACCGCCGTTTTTATAAAGGCATACCGGGTAAAATAGATCGATCCTAACACGAACGCGGCCTGGATCGCCAGATAGGACAGCAGATAAAGATGATAGCGCTGGTCCATCGGATCATCTCCCTTCCCAGTAAACACATTATAGATCTTACTGGGGCCGACAGAATACCCTCCGGGCCAAACGCGGTGCTGCCGCGCGATCAGTTCATTGGTGAGTCGAACCATGGGTATATCTACAAGGTAGAACACCACATTGTAAACGACAAAGAAAACCACGACCCCGAAAAGCAAACCGCAGAGCAGCTTTTCCAGGGCCGAGGCCGGAACGGAGAGCCAGGCGATGGCTTTGGCCTTGCTGTCGAACTCAGCGAAGATTGTGCTGGCATATAGGCAGCCTACCACTAGCAGCCCCGAAATATAAGTGACTTGCTGCATGCCTTCGTCCAGAGGATCGAACCGGTCCATAATGGTAAGGAAGCAATACCAGACCAGCAGCAAGCCCATCATCGCCGGCAGGGCCAGCAGATAGCGCTTTCGGTTATCCGCCCAGTGGAGGGCCAGCAATGCCGACCAGCGGCTCATGGAAAAATGTTGATTAATGCCAGACTGCGCTTTCATCTAGTTGATTTTAGGCTAAAGAGTTTGTTCAGCCGCTCGCCATGGAGCATCACGGCTTTATAGAGCATCTCCAGGTCAGGCCTGCTCTCCTCGCCCCCGGTGTTGGGAAGAATAAGGGCATTGCCCCGGAAAGAAGACTCGGCATATAAGGCGCGGGCCACTTCCTCCGGGTCATACGATAACCTGAACAGCAGCCGCTCTGCGATCGCATCTATGGTCTGGTCGAACAGGATCTTCCCTTCGTCGATAATGGTAATGCGGTCGATCAGGTTCTCCAGATCCTTGATCTGGTGCGTGCTGATGATGATGCATCTGTCCTCTGCCAGTGCTCCCGCCATCACCTTCCTGAACTGCCCCTTGCTTACGATGTCCAGCCCATTGGTAGGCTCGTCCAGCAGCAAGACATTGGCGTTCGTCGCCAGCGCAAAGCAAATAAGCGCCTTCTTCTGCTGGCCATAGCTCATCTCGTCCAGCCTGCCGTCCACCGGCAGCTCGAAGCCCGTCGCCGCCTTGTAAAACTGCTCGCTGCTGAATTTGGGATAGAACGTGGAATGAAGGGTCACCCATCGCCGCAGCTCCATGGGCGGTAGATAAAAGTCCTCCGGCAATAGGAACACCCGCTGGAGAAAGGCCGGCTGCCGCCTGCCCGGGCGATGGCCCAGCACGCCGATCTCCCCCTGCTGCGGGAACAGGAATCCGGCGATGCTGCGCAGCAGCGTCGACTTCCCCATGCCATTACGCCCCAGCAGGCCGTAGATATGCCCCGGCTCCAGATGGAGACTCAACCCTTTGAATACCGGCTTGCTGCGATAGGAAAAGTGCAGGTTATGAATAGTGACCATAGCTTAGTGTATTAGATAACTAGTACACTAAGGTAAAAATTCTTTTTGTATCGCCAAATAAAAGATTCTCCCTCGATCACGAATCTTGTCCACGCGCTGCCAGCCACGCGATATTCTCTTGTTTCTTTTCGTTTAGCATCTCCTGGCAATAATCAGTAAAAAAACGATGCTGCCGTAATAATGCCAGCGTCTTCTGGTCCCAGTTGGGATAGCTCTTTCCCGTCCGCAGCTCCACCTCCTGGTGTACCAGCGGATCCGTCTGCCGGAAATAGTCCGTACCCAGATGATACGTATCCGCGTCGCAGATAATGCATTCCACCAGGTCCACGGGATGGCTGGGCATTTTTGTAACAAGGATACACCTGCCGATCCCCGCCACCAGTCCCGGCGCAAGCTCCCGCAAATACTCTTCCATAATACCGACCCCCCTCTCCTCATGCCCCTGCATCTCGCCATACAGATGCCCTGTATCGTGGAACCAAGCCGCGACGGTGAGAACAAAAGCATCGGTCTCCCCGAGCCCGTAATGCTCTACCATCTCCCCGGTATGGTCTACCACGCTCCTGGTATGGTCGAGATTATGATAGGGATAATGTGGCAGGTCCGGTGAGCCATAGAGTTTCGTCACAAAAGCTGCCACCTGGTCTTGTAGTATGATGAGATCCAATTCGGCCATTCTTAAAAGTGGGCATAAAAACTGGAGATATCCTGGATTGAACAGCGCTCGTAGCTGGCATACACTCCCAGACTGTCTGAAAGATATAGAGAATCTGTAGATACCCTGTATTCACTGTAAACTAACTATTACCAAACCGTTACCTAATCGCTAACAATTCATCCTCGCGGTCATCTTCGGCTTTTTTGATGAAATCTTTGCAGAAAGAGCAAAACTATATGCAAATGAGATTACCCGCCTGCGCTTCGAGGATCATTATTCTGTTACTGGCCACCTTTATATGTTCATCCGCCTTCTCCCAGATCATCCGGGGAAGGGTCTTCGACACCCATACCGGTGAGCCCTTGATTGGTGCCAATGTCGTACTCGAACCTATACACTACACAACTACCGTGCAGCTGGATGGATCGTTTACCTTCCGTAATATCCCACCGGGAAAATACCGCATCCTGGTATCGACTATCGGCTACCTTCCCTCCAAGGTTGTCGAAGTGGAGACAGGCCCTGGTCACGAGCTCGCCGAAGCCAGCATCGCCATGCAGTCGACTGCTATCACCATGGAAGAGGTGCAGATCTCTGGTCTCTCCGCCGGTTCGGACCATACGGCAAGACGGCTGGAACAACGGTCGGATGTTGTTCAGAATATCCTCTCTGCCCGCACCATCGAGCTCTCTCCCGATATCACTGTCGCCAATGCCATGCAACGCGTTAGCGGCGTGACCATCGCCCGCGACAACTCCGGCGACGGACGTTATGCCATCATTCGCGGCATGGACCAGCGCTATAACAATGTTCTCGTCAACGGCGTCAAGATCCCGAGTCCCGACGACGTATACCGCTTCGTCCCGATGAACCTCTTCCCCTCCGAAATGCTGGAACGCCTCGAAGTCATCAAGGCCCTCACGCCCAATATGGAAGGCGATGCCATCGGCGGCACCATGAACCTCGTGATGAAGAACGCCCCGGACCATTTCCTCCTAACGGCTAATGGCTCTGCCGGCTATAGCACCATTTTCTCGGATCGCCCCTTCACGGCTTTTATCCATTCCGGTATCAACAAATCGTCGCCCGCCGAGATTCGCGGAAACAATTATGAGGCTCAGCCTTCAGACTTCACCACCAGCAACCTTACGTACTACAACAGACCACATCCCGTAAACAGCACCTACGGCGTCACGGTCGGCGATCGCTTCGCCGGCGGAAAACTCGGGATCATCCTCTCGGGCAGCTACCAGAGCCTCTTCAAAGGCACCATTTCGGACCGCCTCGTCCCCGATGCACAGCCCCAGGTTACCCCGGGGCCCAATAGCTTGAACCCCTCCGATTCTTACGTCCGGCAGTTCAATACTCAGACGCAACGTTTCGGCCTGCAGAACAAGATCGACTATATCTTCAACAGCAGGAACAAGCTCTCGCTGTTCAACATGTATGTCCACCAGGACTCCTATGAGACCCGGTATACACCGGACAGCAGCACTGCGGGCCTGAATTCCACCGCCACGGCAACCTTGATCAGTCCCGAATACCGTTCCACCTGGCAGATCCAGAATATCTATAACGCCACCCTTCAGGGCGACCACCAGCTCAGCGACCGCGTCAGCGTGAACTGGACCGGAGCCTACTCCATTGCTAAACAGGAGCTGCCCGACCAGGCTACCATTAAATGGAATGAGTTTGTCGTTCGAGATACCAAAGGCAATATCGACAGTATCTCCAATACGATCCCAAACGGGACTTCCAATGTCGTCACCCATCGCTGGGAACACAATTCCGATCAGGACCTCGCCGGCTATGGCAACCTGACCTATAAACCCACGATCTTCCGCCACGACGTCGAATTCACCACCGGCGGTCTCTATCGCTACAAAACGCGGACGAACTACGACAACGAATACGCGATGCAGGCCAATGTTCCCAACCCAAACGTTCCCTATACCAATGTCTGGTCCGTACCGTTGTACTTCCAGACTCCCGGTGAAAGCCAGGGCATCAATACGGCAGTAAACCTCGACGATTATACGGCACACGAAAAGGTGGGCGCAGGTTATATCCAGGCCAAATTCATGGCGCTCAAATCCCTCCAGGTGTTGGGCGGCGTGCGCGTCGAAAATACGCAGTTCGACTACAATTCTAACATGCCGGTAACCTCCAACGAGCGCAGTGGTACCATCCATTATACGGATGTCCTGCCCAGCGTGCACTTCAAATACAGTTTAACCAGCAACCAGGCGATTCGGTTGTCCTATTTCAAATCCATCAGCCGCCCCGGATTCCACGACCTCATTCCCTATATCGATAACTCTAATGACGAGTTCCCCTTCCAGGGTAACCCCAATCTGAAGCATACGCGTGCGGATAACCTCGACCTGCGGTATGAGCTGTTTCCCAAGCTCGCGGACCAGATCCTCGTCGGCGTTTTCTACAAAAAGCTGGAAAACCCCATCGAATACTACGTTGCCAACCTCTATGGCCCCAGCTCTCTTTATATCGAGCCGGAGAATTCCAACCCGGTTACCAACTATGGCGCGGAAGCCGTCTTTACCAAGTTCTTCGGCAAGTTCGGTATCAACGCTAATTACACCTATACCCATTCCCGCGTAACTACGCCCAAGCATGTCATTGCCGAAACACAAACTGCGGGGATCCAGACCACTAACGTGAATCAAACCCGGCCTCTGCAAGGCCAGGCTGACCATATCGGAAACCTCTCCCTGCTCTACAAAGACCAAAAGCTCGGCCTCGACGTACAGCTTGCCTTCTCCTACACCGGTACCCGGATCGCACAAGTGTCTCCCTTCTACGGCCTCGACATCTGGGCTAAACCGTTTAGCACCTTGGATCTCTCCCTGGAGAAAAGGGTCACCCATCATATCGTCTTCTTCGGCAAGATCAACAACCTCACCGATGCACCCAACAAGGAATACATCAAATACCCGTATAAAACAGTCAACGCCGGACTGCCTGGGGGTTATACCGTTCCGTTCCAGGACGCCGGCAGCAAGTATACGGTGGCTCAAAAGGATTACTACCGGCTTAGCTTCCTCGCCGGATTCCGCTACAAATTTTAAACCTATTAATACAATCGCTTTATGAATCGAATAGTTCTCGCTCTCGCCCTGATCCTGCTCGCCGCCACGTTTTCCGGCTGTAACAAATGGGCCGAAGACAAATCGAATATCTACGCCTACAAGGCTCCGCCCCCTCCCGGCGGCGCCATCCCGGCCAATACCCCGCTCTGCGGCTCCATCAAAGGGGTGATGCAAACGGGCAATACCTATGTACTCGGCTGTACGATCAACGTACCCGCAGGCGACACGTTGTTCCTCGAACCGGGCGTCACCATCGATGCCGATTCCAACTCTGGCATCCTCGTCCATGGTTCTCTCATCAGCCTTGGCACCCAGGCTCAGCCCAACGTGTTCACGGTTGCCGGCGTCACCAAGAACAACGCCCCAAACCTGCCCATCACCCAGGACCCGGCCCACATAGGACTCTGGAAAGGCATCATGTGCGATACCTCCTGTCCCAGACTGATCCTCAAGTGGACCCATATCGATTTTGCCGGCGCAGCCTATGGCAATGTCGATGGCCCGTCGGTGGAGCAATCTTCAGGCACCTCTTTCAACATTCTCTTCCAGAACCCCAACGGCATCTTCGTCATGGAAGACTCCTGGGTATATGGCGGTACCGACGATTGTATGCGCATCTCCAATGGTAAGATCCACGTCTTCCGCAACACCTTCGAAAAATGCGGCGGCAGCGGCGGCGACTGTGTGAACAGCAAAGGGGGTACGGTAGGGACCGTTGCCTATAACTTCTTCATCGGCACAGCCTACAATGGACAAAAAGCTTCCAACAAAGGTCAGCCCGTGGGCGCCCCCCAAACCAATATCGTCATGTACAACAGCACCTTCGTCAACGGCGGTACCCAGATCCAGGCCGGCACCCGCGCCGGCGGCATCGACTACGAGCAGGGCGCGGAAGGCGCCTTCTTCAATAATGCCTTCATCAACTGCCGCGTCGGCTACCGCGTCGTCAACAACCCCTTGGCCGATACCGCGCACCTGACCTACGGGAACAACTATCAATGGGCGGACTCCCTCGTCATCGCCGACCAGTTCTTCACCTGGGGTGGCGTCTGTACCAAACCCATGCCTACCGATATCCCCAATCCTTCCCTCTATCTGCCGGCTAATTTCTATTACCCCGATCCGCAGCAAAATGCCTATGACGGGACCTCTGTCGTCCAGTACGATAACCCCAGATTTTTGAACTATCCCCTTCCCGTACAGGGCCAACCGCTCTTCGCCTATACGGCCATCGGCAATTTCGATTTTCACCTGACGCCCGGCTCTTCCCTCATCGGGAAAGGCAATAACAATATCACCCCCCTCACCGTCGTGCCTATCGACCCGATCTATGGCGCCACCGAAGTCACCCTTCCCGGCGTGGACCTCGGTTGTTATCAGATCAACGGCACGGGAAATCAACATTAACTTTGTCTCATGAACAAAATGTTCTCACCGACAGCGGCTGCTTGTATAAGCAGCCTGCTGTTCTTTTATACCCTATCGGCCCAGGACCGGCAGGCTGCACCCGGCTCCGCCGCACCCGCCGCATCCGCCCGTGAAAACACGCAGCTTAAGATCGTCCTCATCCGCCACGCGGAAAAACCAAAGCAAGGCGATAACCTCACCTGCCAGGGACTCAACCGGTCACTGCAGCTGCCCCCGCTCCTGCATTCCCGGTTCGGCCTGCCCACCGCCACCTACATCCCGGCGATGGCCCTCGGCGATAGCACCAAACACAGCCGGATGTTCCAGACCATCATCCCCTTCGCGGTGAAATACAACCTCCCTCTCACCAGTAAATTTGCGGAGGACGACACCACCCAGCTGGCGCAGGAAGCGCTCGGTAAGCGAGGCACCGTGCTAGTCATCTGGGAGCACAAACGTATCCCTTCCCTCGCCCATGCGCTGGGTGTCGCCGACAAGACCCTCCACTGGCCGGACGATGACTACGACAGCATCTGGATCATCACCTTCCCTCATGGCGTCGCCCACCTTACCCGATCCCGGGAGGGACTTAAGCCCGCAATCGATTGCCCATTTCCCATCGGACCGGTGGCGCCGCGCTGACTTGGGCGCCCGTCCGATTTCCGCAACCGATTGCCCTTTTTAATCTCGCAGGGCTGGCACGGTATTCGCTTATTTGCGAACAATGTTCACAGAACCTATATTTGCACCTAAACCATTAAAATCAAAACACTTATGATTTTCCGTATAATCTTTATTACGGTGGCAACCGGCCTTACTCTGTCCGCCTCTGCTCAGCATGGCAAGACGCCCAATGGCCCCGTTACTCCCTTTGAAGTAGGAACTATCACCGTCAACGGTGGTATCGGCGTAGGAACCGAGTACAATGGCGATTATTATAATTCCCCATTCGGTCTCAAAGCGGCAGTCGAATACGGCGTCTGGCAGGCAGGACCCGGGGTCGTCTCCCTGGGCGCCGAGATCGGCGGTTCCTTCAGCAACGGGGGCTACCAGAACTATAGTAACTACAAGTCCAGCACCGTAGTCGTTGCTGCACGCGCGGCATGGCATTATGGCTGGGAGGTGCCCGGCCTGGATACCTACGGCGGCGTCTCGGCCGGCCTGGGATTTCATCATGATGCATACACTGATTATTCCCATAGCTCCGTTCTGGCCGTACCCGGCATCTTCGTAGGCGCTTCCTATTTTGTAACGCCCACATTCGGTTTTAATGCCGAAGCCGGCGCCGATATCACCGACATCCAGGTCGGCGTGATCCTTAAGCTTCAGTAGTACTACGATACCAGTAGCCCTCGCCCTAAAGGCGAGGGCTTATTTTATCGTCTTAAATGCACACCTATTGATAAATACACTCATCGCAACGGACCAATCCATGCTGGGCCAGGGCTGGGCTGATTATCTGTTATCCCGGCCAGAACTGGCTATTCAGCCGATCGTCTGCACCATGGCCGAGGTCGTAAGAACGGCGACAGAAGAACGCCCCAGCTATATTCTGCTGGACATGCTCTCCCTCTCAGTGGAAGGACTCCAGACGATCGCCTCCCTCCGCCACGCGGCTAAAAAGGCCCGATTCATTCTCCTGCTCTCCGGCTACGAATCACCCCAGTACGTTCGCCGCCTCATGGACTCCAGTATTGTTGGCTTGCTCAGCCGGCAGTCCTCTGTGCAGGAATTATTGGATTGTATGGCCAAAGCAGCCATCGGCGGGGTCCACATCTCCCAGGACCTGAACGAAAAAGCCTTCATGGAAAGACAGCCGGAAGAAGCGCCATCATTGGGTATCTATGCCTTGTCTAAACGGGAGCTGCAGATAGCCAATTTCATCGTAACAGGCATGACTACACGGCAAATTGCCGTCGTTATAGGTCTATCGACCAAAACCGTTGAAGTCCATCGCCACCACATTCTTAGAAAATTAAAGCTTACCAAATCGGTCTCGCTTGTCAACCTGCTCACCGGTCGACATCTACCCGTCGGCCAGGAAATCACCTGAACCCTTGCTACAGGATCAGCACGAACGTCCCCGCCATGATCAGCAACCCACCGGCAATCGTCTTCCCATCCAATGGCTCTTTCAGCAAAATTGCCGCCAGACAGATCGTCAGCGCCACGCTCAGCTTATCGATAGGTGCCACCTTCGACACCGGCCCCGTAGGCGCCTTGAAATAAAAGATCCACGACAACCCCGTAGCCAACCCGCTCAGGCACAAAAAGAGCAGGTTCTGCCTGCTCAGCGTCTTTACGTCCTTCAGCTCCCCGCTGAAAGTCACGATACCCCAGGCTAACAATACGATGACCACACACCTTACTGCCGTAGCAAGGTTGGAATTCACACCCTTTAGCCCAATCTTGGCCAGGATAGCCGTCAGCGCAGCAAAAAAGGCAGAGAGCAACGCAAAATATTTCCACATAAACACACCATTTGGCCTTAAGGTAAAATAATAAAATGGCCCCGCGAACTGCGCGGAGCCATAAAATTCAAATGAAACCCTGTCCTTATCCTGTAGAAACCCGTCTTAAGATTGTGTATTATTTTCCTCACTCAAGATCCAGGCATCTTGTGCCTCGCCGGCAGCCGGTCCAGACATTCACCCACCGCTACCACCAGCTCGGCGGGCCGCCGTTCGTCGGCAAACCATTTTCCCCTGTTCAGGAAGAAATTCCCGTAGAACATCTTGTTTAACACGACTTTGTAATACGTGGGATGACCGTCTTCATGACGCTCCGACGAGGGCGTAGCCCAGCCGCGATATTCGATCCCAAATCCATTGAAATGTATAGGTATGATGTGAGTTTCCATAACAGTAGTGCAAACAAAATCATGCCAGCCTCACGCCGGGTCCTGGCCTCTTCGATCTCGTCGGCCTCATATATTATAACCAGGGCGCATATATTATGCGCATAACGGATCGGTTATCCCATGCCGTCCCAATAGCTTTGCCCCACACTGCGATCTTGCAGTGGAACTGCTAAATTTAATACTATGGGAATCCTTTCTCCGATCACCGGTCTGTTAGGCGATTTGCTTGCGCTCGTACTTGGAATTCTGGGTGGCTTGCCTGGCATTGGCGGCCTGTAGCCTGTAACCAAAAGGCCGGTCAGAGATCTCTTTGGCCGGCCTTTTTTTTCATTCCTCTCCCGCTGCGTATCGATCTCCCACCTCCCGGCCCCCGCTTCCGCCGCCTTCCGGCAAAAAGTCAAAAAGTCCGTCTTCCCCTGCTGGTGGATCACTATCGTCTGCCGCAGTGCCTCACCCGAGGCCACAGGACTGATCACCTGCGCCGCATAGCTCGCTTCCCGGCTGACCTCATGCCCTCGCTATACCACCGGCGGGCCGCCGGATTGTAAAAAATCGTTTATTTACCCATTACAGAGCCGCGAAACTATGAGGGAATAGCCGGCTGTCTTATTGCCTTTGCAGGGAGAGCAGCGGTAAGCAAGTATTTTGAACAAGCCTGCATTTCCTTGTTGCCAAAAACTGAATTGAGAATTCATTATAAAAGCAAATACGGCATGCTGGATGGTGGACCACAATTGTTCTTGGAAGGCGCCAGGTTGCAAGCTTTAATTAAAAAATATTTTTCATGAGTTATAAAAAGCTACTCCAGGAACATTCTTCAGACGAACTGGCAGATTCCTTGATTTTTCCAGCAAAGTTGCCTGCTAAGCGGCAAAAGGCTGCCGATTTGCAATTGGCCGAAGCCAGACAAGCTGTTCAACAACAAATCACTGAGAAAGAGAAATTAACTGGTAGGCTCATGGGATTGAAATTTCAGATGGAGGACTATTTCAGAGCCGAGAAACCAGTTGGAGATTATTCCTTCGGCCATTTCTTAAAACTATACATCAAGTTGTTGGATAAGAAGAGAAGGGCATTTGCCGAGGAAATAGGGATAGATGAAACGCTGCTTAGCCAGCTGATCAATCAACATCGTAGCCCGCCTGATTATGTGTCTATCCGGCTGGAATTGCATTCTAACAATTCGATACCTGCCGAGTACTGGTTCAGGGTTATTGAAAAGGATAGGGAAGGAGTAATGCTTCTAAATAAAGCCGCAATGCGGAAAAAGGAACGGAAGTACGTAACGGGAGTGATTTCGGCACAGATCTAAACAGGACACGGCACATGACCTCTTTGTCGCTCCACCAGCTTACGACTACCGTTTCGGAATGATCGCCGTAGCCTCGACCTCGATCAGCAGGTCCGGCCGGAAAAGTCTGCTCACCTGCACCAGCGTGCTCGCCGGCGGGTTGTTGGTGTTGATATATTTGTCCCTGACATCGCGGACGCTCTGGATCTGGCTCGCGTCGGTGAGAAAATAGCTAAGCTTTACCACATCGTCCATGGAGCCCCGCATTTCGTCTAAGATGGTCTTTATGTTGAGGAAGACCTGCCCCGTCTGGATCTCCATATTGTCCTTTCCCACTAAATTGCCTTGCCTGTCCAATGCCACCTGTCCGGAGATGATCACCATCTTGCAGGTGCCCAGATCGATTATCGCCGTATGGGAATATCCTTTCGGGGCGCTCAGTCCGCTGGGATTGAAGAATTGAACATTCTCCGGCGTCCCCTGCCCAAAAGCGGCGACGGTGATCAATAAGGCGGGTAGCCATGTCATGTATTTCATAAGTATGTTTTCATTGAAGGCACAAATGCTATGCCACGTGATCGCCGATACATACATTTGCAAAAGTTATGGAAGAGATCCTAGACAATCCTGTCTGGCATGCTATGCGCACCGGAAACAGAAACCTGGCTCTTATCGATGGGGCGGTCGGCTATTTTCCCCCGCCGGTAGGCCCTTTTGCAGGACTCGAAACCCCCGAAGAACCCCGTTCCTTCGACCTGCTGGATGCCTTCCTCCCATCGCATGCCGGTGTAGCCATCGTCACCGCCCGTAAGCTGATCATTCCCGCTCCCTGGAAGATCCCCTTCCAGACTATCCTGGTACAGATGGTAGCCCCAAGGTTAATTTCCGTGGCGAACAGCTCCATCGATATCAGGGCTTTAAAATCCGAACATATCCCACAGATGATAGCCCTCACCAGGCTCACCAACCCCGGCCCCTTTCTGGATCGGACCATCGAGTTCGGCAGCTACACCGGAATATTTGATAAGGATACCCTCGTCGCCATGGCCGGCCATCGGCTGCATCCCGGCCCCTATGTGGAGATCAGCGCCGTCTGTACCCATCCCGATCATACCGGCAAGGGCTATGGTACAGCCCTCGTCCTCTACCAGGGCGCCGGCATCCTGCAGCAGGGGAATATCCCCTTCCTGCATACCAGATTCGATAACGAAAATGCCATCCGGCTGTACAAAAGTCTGGGATTTAGTATCAGAAGCGAGATGAGCTTCTGCATCATTCAGCGATAACCCCGAATTTTCCTATCTTGCATCAGCCGTAAAACCATGATATGAAAGTCTGCTCCTTCCTTCCCGCCGCCACCCGAATGATCTACGACATGGGTCTTCAGGATGCCCTTCATGGCGTCACATTCGAGTGCCACGACCAGGCCCTGGCCGAAAAATCCACCATCGTCCGTTGCATCACGGAAGGCAGGCAATATACCAGCGCAGAGATAGATGCGGTCTTCCGTGCGGCCAAGGCTCAGGGGAAGAGCCTCTACTATGTGGAAGAAGAGCTCCTCCAGCAGATAGCCCCGGATATCATCTTCACACAGGATACCTGCGAAGTATGCCAGATCGATACCAAGTGTACCGCCGCCGCCGTAGCCAAGTTGCAAAAAAGACCGGAGATCATCCCGCTGACCCCCGCTAACTTAAACGACGTGTATGCTACCGCCGTTACCATCGCAAAAGCCATGGGCCGCGAAGACGCCGCCTATAGCTATCTGGCCGCTTTGCAAAAAAGGACGAGCCGTATCCTCGACACGCTTCGTAAAGAAGGCATGCCCCTCAAACGTGTCTCCCTGCTGGAATGGATAGACCCGATCTACAACTGCGGCCATTGGATTCCTTTCCAGATCGCCCTCGCCGGCGGTATAGACATGCTCAGCAACCCCGGCGGCTACAGCATCGTCATCCCCTGGGAAAAGATCAGGATGTATGACCCTCAGACCATCGTCGTCGCCCCCTGCGGATTTCATCTGGACCGTACCAGGGAAGAGCTGCACCGTCTCACATCCAATCAGGGCTGGCAAGAGATCCAGGCTGTAAAAGACGGTCAGGTCTTCCTCGCCGATTTCGATCTGTTCACGCAGCCATCACCATCTACCCTCGTCGACGGCATCGAAATTCTCGCAGCCTTGTTCCACCCATCTTTGTTCCAGCTACCTCAAAAGCTGAAAAATAAAACAGCGGCATTGCAAGATTTTCCTACCTTAGCGTCCAGTTCTTTACTTTAATGTCGTTTTCAGGATAAAGGAACCGTGTGCGAATCACGGGCTGTTGCGCAACTGTAATACCTTGTAAAAAAGGTGAGCCAGATACTTGCCTGAAAACCGGACGAATGCTTTCGCAGTTTGAAGCAGAAGTCAGGTACAGCCCGCAGTGGCTGGTCCTCTCTTACACCAAATTCCGGAAGCATACTCATAAACGTAAAGGCATTATTCATTTAATGTTTAACCTAAAAGTTTTTGCGTATGCTGACAAACAATCTGGGCTATCCCCGTGTGGGCGCCCATCGTGAGCTCAAAAAGGCCTGTGAACAGTACTGGGCAGGCCGTATTACCAGAAAACAGCTATTTCTTGTCGCCAAAAATCTCCGCGAACAACATTGGCGGCTGCAGCAAGAGGCAGGCATCGACCTCATCCCCTGCAACGATTTCAGCTTCTATGATCAGGTCCTGGACATGTCCCTGCTCCTGGGTGTCATCCCCGCACGCTATACGCCTGTGGTCACCGACGTCCGCGACAATGCCGAGATCGACCTCTACTTTGCCATGGCCCGCGGCTATCAAAAAGACGGTCTCGATATCACGGCGATGGAAATGACCAAGTGGTTCGACACGAATTACCATTACATCGTTCCCGAGTTCACCAGTAACCAGGAGTTCAAAGTCTTCTCCACGAAGATCTTCAACGATGTCAGCGCCGCCGCCGGCTTCCTCGGGAAAGTCCCCAAGCCCGTGCTCCTCGGCCCGGTATCGTATCTCCTCCTTGGGAAAGAAAAAGAGCCCGGCTTCGATCGTATCAGCCTCATCAAAAAGCTTGTGCCGGTATACATTGAGATCCTCAACAAGCTCAAGGACGATTATAATATAGACTGGATACAGCTCGACGAACCCTTTCTCGCGCTCGATCTCACCCAGGATCAACGCAACGCCTTCGTCTATGCATACCAGGCGATCAAAGACCGCTGCCCCCATCTCAAGATCATGGTTGCCACCTACTTCGATGCGCTGGGCGACAACACCTCCCTTGCCGTCTCGCTGCCGGTCTGCGCACTCCACATAGACCTCGTCCGGGCGCCCCAACAGCTGGACGAAATACTTAAAGCCATTCCCGACAAGCTTTCCCTATCCCTGGGTGTCGTAGACGGCCGCAATATCTGGATCAACAACTATCAACGTTCCTTATCGCTTATCCAAAATGCCAGGGAGATGCTAGGCGAGGGTAGGGTGTTCATCGCCCCTAGCTGTTCGCTGCTGCATTCGCCGTTCGATCTGGACATGGAGACCGCCCTACCGGAAGAGATCAGGTCCTGGATGGCCTTTGCCAAGCAAAAGCTTCACGAGCTCCGCGACCTCAAGGCCATCGCCGCGGGCGCCATC
This sequence comes from Puia dinghuensis, assembly GCA_026224995.1. Taxonomy (GTDB): domain Bacteria; phylum Bacteroidota; class Bacteroidia; order Chitinophagales; family Chitinophagaceae; genus Puia; species Puia dinghuensis_A. The sequence continues at coordinate 6,364 of JAMFRX010000557.1, read as the reverse complement.
CACTTGTTGGAAGACAACCAGCAAGCCATCCAAAGCCGGAAGACCAGCGGGCTGATCCACAAGAGCTCCGTCAAAGCGCGTGTCCAGGCCATCCACCAGGGCGATGCCCAACGCAAAAGCCCCTTCCCCGTACGCCAGGAACTGCAGCTTGGTCTGTACAAGCTGCCCCTCTTCCCGACGACGACCATCGGGTCCTTCCCGCAAACAGATGAGATCAGGCAGCTCCGCGCCCGGCAAAAAAAGGGTGAGATCACCCAGGAACAATACGATGCCGCTATCCAGGATGCCACGGTGGAGGCTATCCGCTGGCAGGAAGAGATCGGCCTCGACGTCCTCGTCCACGGCGAATTTGAACGCAATGACATGGTGGAATACTTCGGCGAACAGCTGGAAGGCTTTCTCTTCACGCAATATGGCTGGGTCCAGAGCTATGGAAGCCGCTGCGTGAAGCCCCCTGTCATCTATGGCGACGTCAGCCGCCCCCGGGATATGACGGTCCAATGGAGCAGCTTCGCCCGTAAGCAGACCAAAAAGCTTATGAAGGGCATGCTCACCGGTCCGGTGACCATCCTGCAGTGGTCCTTCGTCCGCGACGACCAGCCACGCTCCGTCACCACCAACCAGATCGCCCTGGCCATCCGCGATGAAGTAGTAGCCCTGGAGAAAGCCGGCATCCGCGTCATCCAGATCGACGAGCCCGCCATCCGGGAAGGGCTGCCCCTGCGGAAAAAAGATCGCCCCGTGTATCTGGACTGGGCTGTAAAAGCCTTCCGCATCTCTGCCAGCGGCGTAAAAGACGAGACCCAGATCCACACGCATATGTGTTATAGTGTTTCAACGATGTCATCGAGCACATCGCCGCCATGGATGCCGACGTCATCACCATCGAGACCTCCCGCTCGCAAATGGAGCTGCTCGAAGCCTTCGCCGGATTCAAATACCCCAATGAGATCGGCCCTGGCGTGTATGATATCCATTCCCCGCGCGTCCCTACGGTAGAAGAGATGGAAGCCCTGTTAGTAAAAGCCGCTGCCCTCCTGCCCGTCCGTAACCTCTGGGTAAACCCCGACTGCGGCCTCAAGACGCGCAAATGGCCCGAAACCAGGCAGGCCCTGATCAACATGGTCCAGGCCGCCCGCCAAATGCGTAAGAAGACTAAAACCCCGGCATAGCCGGGGTTTCTAATCTCCGCCGTAAGGATCTCCGGGCAGGAACTTCTATGAGCTTATAGGTCAGCCACGATAAGCTCAGCAAGGCCAAAAGATAGATCGAGATATTCACCGGGCGCAGGTAGGAACCGCTATAATAGTGCTTGAAAATATATCTATCCGTGCTGATCACGATCTCGTGCATCAGGTATAGTGAATACGAGATCTCCCCCAGGAAATACACTGGTGTCCAGCCCAGGAACCTCGCCACGATCCCCGTATCCGTCGAGCAGCTAAAGATCAGCACGGCAAAAAGAAGCGTCAACAGCAAGTCACTGTTATTGATGAACAGGCAAACGAGTATCAGCAGCGTCGTGGGTAAGGCAGCGTAGTGGTAATACTTCGAATAAGTCGGATAATATTCCGCGTAGGCTTTATAAAATGTGATGCCGATAATGTACTCCGCAAGACAGCGCAGGAGGGCGCTAAGAGACCGGTACCTATTCAGATCGCCCTCGATCCTGGGCACCTTCTGAACTCCATTCAGGAACTCGCTATTATTGGTAGCGACAAAGACGAGCAGCCCAAAGCCCGCCAGCAAGCAGCCAATGGCCCATGCCCTGCTCCGGAACCGGTAGATCAACAGCAGCAGAAAGGGGAAGAGCAGGTAGATCACCCACTCCGCGCTCAGGGACCAGCTTGGACCTATGATCGTATACACCCTGGGATCCAGGATCTGCAGCAACGTCAGGTTGATGCCGAAAAAGAGCCAACCCTTCATCTTGAACTTTAAGATGAAGTAGACGACAGACAGAACAAAATAGATAGGATAGATCCTTGCAAACCGGCGTTTCATAAAGGTCCCATAGGCCGGCCCCGTCACTCCGTTGTCAAACAGCTTCCTGGACGACAGCGACATAACGAATCCGCTCAGAATAAAGAACAGGTCCACGGAAAGATAGCCATGGAAAAAAAAATCCCGGAATAGTGGCGGCCAATTCGGGTTGAACGGTTCAAGGAAATGGTAGCAGGCCACAAACAATGCGGCAACACCTCTGACACCCGTTAAGGCACGGATTTCCTTTTTCATCGTACTAATCTACGGATTCCATCCTCTCCGGCATCCCGGCATCAATAAAATCCTTAAATACCCCATATCCCCCAATCCCGCCGATCATTCCACCACTCCACTCCTCCGCTCCATCAACACCGTATCCCGCCAAACCCCCTTCATCTGTCCTATGCGCTCCCTTCGTCCTACCTCCCGGAATCCGCACTGCAGATGTATCCGCACACTGGCCATATTTTCCGGAAAGATCCCCGCCTGTAAAGTCCAGATACCATTCCGCTCACTCTCGGTGATCAACGTCCGCAGCAAAGCGATGCCCACTCCCTCACCCCGGCGGGCAGCCGCTACATATACGCTGACCTCGGCGACCCCGGCATACACCCGTCGGCCCGACACCGGCGACAAAGCTGCCCAGCCGATTACCACCCCTGCCGAACCCGACCCCAAGACCACCAACCTACTATGCCCCAAATGCCCCCGGTCCCACTCCGCCCACCCCGGCGCCTCCAGCTGAAAGGTCGCATTACCAGTAGCAATGCCCTCCTCATAGATAGCCTTTACGGCCTCCCAGTGTTCTGCTAAAAGTGGTATGATTTGCATGGTATGCTTGTCCTATTCTATCGGCAGGACGACCGAGAAAGTCGTCCCCTTGCCAGGCTCACTCCCGGCAAAGATAATGCCCCCATGATTATGCGCGATCTTCCGGCACTGAGCCAGCCCGATGCCCAGGCCATTAGACGAGGTCCTCGGACTGATGTCGAATATCTTTTCCAGCTGATCTGCCTCGATGCCGATGCCGTTGTCCTCGAAGCGGAGCTCGCAGTAGTGCCGGTGTGCCGCCAGCTGCGGATAGCGGAGAACATCTCCCGGCCCGAGGTCTTTGGAATAGATGCTGATGGTCGGGGCCACGTCCGCCCTGGCATATTTCAGCGCATTGTTGAGCAGGTGGTACATCAGCCGGGCGATCTGCCCCGGCACCGCTTTTATCGTGTGCAGCACTTCACTGTCGATCGTCGCGCCCTTTTCCTTTATCGGCAAGGCCAGCCGTTCGCACACATTCCGCAGGATAGCGTTCAGGTCCGTGGTCTCAAAGGCTTTGTCGCCAAGCCCCAGCCCGGAAAAATCGCTCAGATCCCTGATCAGCTCGGAAAGTCCTTGCGCGAAACTATTGATCTTACCGGCCGACGACCTTATTTTTTCCTCGTCGCCGCGCTCGTTGGCTTTCAGCAGGATATCGCTGAACAGCCGGATCTTCCTCAAAGGCTCCTGCAGGTTATGGTTGGAAAGATGCTGGTATTGCCGCACCTCATGCCGCAGGTTATTCAGTACCCTGTTGCTGTCACCCAACTGCCGGCTCATCTCCTCACTCTGGTGCAGCGCGGCCAGGTGAAAGGAGATCAGCTCGGCGAAAAGCGTGAACATGCCGATGATCCTGGGATTTCTAAGCTGGGCAGGCCGCGGGTCTATGGCGCAAAGGGTGCCGAAGAAGCTGCCGTCCTGTAAAAATATGGGCATGGAAATATAGCTCTCGAAGCCGTACATTTTCGGCGTATGGTGGTTACAGAACTCCGAATCTTCACTCACGAAGTCTATGACCACCGCCTTTCCAGAGTCCCTGATCTCGTTGCAGATAGTGGTCTCTAATTTCAGCTCGTCCCCCGGGCGAAGGCCAAAATTGATCTCGTCCCTAACCCCGCAGGCTATCCATCTATCGGTGGTCACACGGGCGACGGCGGCAAAGCCCATCCCCGTAGTCTGGGCTACCACTTCCAGCAGGGTAGGGATGACGGCAATTCGGCCGATACGCTCCACGTCTTGTTGTATCGATTCTTCTGTATTAGACACGTCTGTAAGCAGTTACATATGAAAATACGAATAGTTTGTGAATGCCGTAACTTTTTCCGTTTCACCCTCGTCCTAGCTAACAGCTAACACCTTTATCATGATAAAAAGCTATTTCAAGGTCGCCCTGCGTAACCTCTGGAAGAGTAAGGGCTTCTCCGCCATCAACATCATCGGCCTGGCTGCCGGCCTCGGCGTCTGCCTGCTCATCGTTCTTTATGTGGTCGACGAGCTCAGCTACGACAAGTATAATACAAAAGCGGATCGTATCTACCGCCTCGATGCCGATCTGTATTTCAACAATACCCAGTTCTCCGCAGCTGCCTCCCCCAGGCCCCTGGCACGGACCCTCGTCAAGGATTTTCCTCAGTTCCAACAGATGGTCCGGATCAACGCCCAGGGCGACGTCATGGTAAAAAAAGCCGGGCATTGGATCCAGGACCATCACCTCGTTTACGCCGACTCCACCTTCTTTCAGGTATTCACGGTGCAGATGATCCAGGGTGATCCCAACACTGCCCTCAACGAACCCAACTCTCTGGTCATCGACGAGACCACCGCCAAACGCTATTTCGGCAGCACCGACGTCGTCGGCAAGCGGCTCGATCTGGAAAACAATACTACCTGCAAGGTCACCGGCGTCATCCGGGATATCCCCCGCCAGTCGCATTTCCATTTTAGCTTTATCCGTACCCTGCGCGACATCCCGCCGCGCGATGATAACGACTGGCTCAGCAACAATTACCAGAGCTACGTGCTCGCAAAGCCCGGCGTGAGCCAGGCATCCCTGCAAAGGGACGTCGACGCCACCATCAACACCTATATGAGCAGACAGCTGCAGGAAGTCCTCCACGCATCCCTTCAGGATCTGGAAAAGCAGGGCAGCCATTTCAGGTACCGCCTGAGACCGCTGACGGACATCCATCTTCATTCCGATGTCTCATATGGGTTCGAGCCCAATGGGAATATCAATTATGTTTATGTGTTTTCCTTTATCGCCATCCTCATCCTGGTCATCGCCTGCGTGAACTTCATGAACCTGAGCACCGCCCGATCTGCCAACCGTGCTAAAGAGGTAGGCATCCGCAAGGTGGCTGGCTCGACGCGGGGGAATCTCATCGCGCAATTCCTTACGGAATCCGTGCTCCTGAGCCTCTTCGCCCTCGTGCTGGCCCTGGGCTTTGCGCTCCTCCTGCTGCCTATGTTCAATAACTTATCCGGCAAGGAGCTTCACGCCGGCATGCTCTTCTCCGGTCGCTTCCTGCCCATCCTGGTGCTCCTGGTACTCCTGGTCGGCTGCCTCGCCGGCAGCTATCCCGCATTTTACCTGAGCTCCTTTCAGCCCATTCAAGTCCTGAAAGGCCAGATCGCCTCCGGCTTCAAGAGCAGCTGGCTTCGCAGCACCCTCGTCGTCGGCCAGTTCTTTATTTCCATTGCCCTCATCATCGGCACCCTGGTCATCTACCGTCAGCTCAACTTTATCCGTAGCCGGGAAGTGGGCTTCAACCGCAACCAGGTCATGATCATCCACAACGCCTATACCGCCGGCGATCCCGTCAAGACCTTTCGCAAGGAAGTGCTCAAGATCGCAGGCGTCACCGACGCGACCCTCAGCGGCGACATGCCCACCAACGGCAGCGGCTATAGCCAGAACGGCTGGTTCCGGGACATCTCGCTGAGTGCCAAAGACGTCATCGTCATGACAAGCCTTTATGTAGACGAACATTATGTCCCCACTTTGGGCATGCAGATGGTAAAAGGTCGGAATTTCTCCATAGAAGAGTTTCCTACCGACTCCCTGGGTATCATCATCAACGAATCCGCCGTCCAGCTCTTGGGCTTCAAAGACCCCCTCAACCAAAAGGTCTACCGGCCCGACTTCAACCGCAGCGGCAACGGCCAGTTAGTAGGTCAGGCCTTTCATGTCGTCGGTGTTGTAAAGGATTTCAACTATAGCTCCATGCACGAGAAAGTCCTGCCGCTCGTCATGAGCCTCTCCGACAACCGCGGCAGCATGGCCCTCCGCTTCCAGGGCGGCAATATCCCCAATCTGGTTCAGCAGGTACAAGCCAAATGGGATGCCATGGCACAGGGCGTTCCTTTCAGCTTTACATTCATGGACAACGATTTCAACAAGCTCTACCATGCCGACCAGCAAACGGGCCAGGTATTCGTCACCTTCGCCGTTTTCGCGATCCTCATCGCCTGCCTGGGCCTCTTCGGACTGGTGACCTATGCCGCCGAACAGCGCACCAAGGAGATCGGTATCCGCAAGGTCCTCGGCGCCCGGGTCACCAGCATCGTC
>JAMFRX010000556.1 GCA_026224995.1 Puia dinghuensis | reverse complement strand
CCTCCTGGCGAGCCCCGCGGCGCCATGGACGGTAGTGGTCCGGTTGAGGACATGGAAAAGAGAATGCCGGCCGAAGATATCCAGGTCATCGAGGTAATTATCGGAGTCGAGAAAGGTAGCGCCATCCTGGAAGCCGTTGGCTTCACCCGCCAGCACCTTCAATTCATTGGTACTGACCCAGCGGAGCTTTTGCTGCAGAGTCCGTTGGTCTTTCCAGCGGAAATGAAGATTGACACAGCAAACAAAAAGGACTAAAAGGAGGAGGGCCAGCGCGAGCAGCAGGCCGTTGTAATCCTGGAAGAGCGAATAGATGCTCCAAGCCAATGCGACGAAGAGAGCCAGGCGTAAAAAGGACATGCCGTTGAGCTTTGCCTGCAGTTTCCGGATACCGGTATCGCAGGTGGCGATGTTCTCGCGATAAAGACTTTCGCGACAAAGATTTTCGAGAGGATTGTCGAGGGTCCGCACTTACATTATATCCATCGCCTTGACGAAGGACGTGCAAAGAAACGGAAGAATAAGGGTGAGGTACTCGAAATGCGCGGCAACAGCCCAGATAAAACATGCAGTGGAGGCGAAAAACAATAACCAAAATAAGCCCGTATTCTGTTTCTTCTGTTCCATGAGAAAAATTTGTTCAAAGTTAAGCGAAATAGGGTAATAACCCAAAGGCAAAAAAATCAATACCTTCGACCCATGTTGAAACTAGATTTCTACTTACGCTTCTATACGCATCCGGGTGAGTCCATCCTGCTTACGGGCGCATTGCCGCAGCTGGGCAATGGCGACCTGTCTGCTGCCCTTCCGCTGGATTATGTGAATGGGGAATTCTGGCATGGCAGCCTGCTCATGGAAGCGCTGGAGGCTCCCGTCCAGTATCATTATGTGCTGAAGGGGATCGACGGGGCGCTCACAGAGGAAGGCGGGGATGATAAGGTGATAGACACGCCGCCGGCGGGGATAGAAGAGCTGCAGGTCATCGATACCTGGAACTATGCCGGTGAATACGAAAATGTATTTTTTACTTCTCCTTTTCGCAGCGTCCTGCTACCGGAACATAAGCCGGGCAAGAAACAAAAGATAAAAGGTGAGGTCACACATATTTTCCGGGTCAAGGCCCCGCTGCTGGCGGAGGACGAGATCGTCTGCCTGTTGGGAAATGCAACGGCGCTCAACGACTGGAACGAGGCCGGCCCGCTGCTGCTGTCGCCCGAGGGCGATTGGTGGGCTATCCACCTGAGCATTCCGCCGGAGTCCTTTCCCCTGGAATATAAATACGGCGTCTACCATAAAAAGGAAAAGCGGCTTTCGCGCCTGGAGACCGGCCCCAATCGCTACCTGCCCGGGGATGCCCGGCAGAACAAGATCAGCATCCTCCACGATGGCTTCCTCCACCTGCCGAATACGGGCTGGCGCGGCGCCGGGGTCTCCGTTCCCGTGTTTAGCCTCCGAAGCAAGCGTTCTATGGGGGTGGGAGAGTTCACCGACCTGCAGCTGCTGACCGACTGGGCCGTAAAATGCGGTCTCCGGCTCGTCCAGATCCTGCCGGTGAATGACACCACCGCCGGACATACCTGGCTGGATTCCTATCCCTATGCCGCCATCTCCGCCTTCGCCCTGCATCCGATCTACCTGAACCTGGAACAATGCGCAGGGAAGAAATATGCGGAGCTCATGAAGCCCCTCAACAAAAAGCAAAAGGAGCTGAATGCCCTCCCCGAACTGGATTACGAAGAGGTAATTAAGATTAAATTGCTTGCTGTCAGAGAATTATACGAGTTACAGAAAGAAGAATTTGAGAAGGATGCCGATTTCCAGGCCTTCTTTGTTCAAAACCAAAAATGGCTGGTTCCCTATGCCGCCTTCTGTTATCTGCGGGATAAGCATGGCACGCCGGATTTCAGTCAGTGGAAGCTGCACAGCCGGTACGATGAGGCGGCTATCCTGAAGTATACGGCTCCTGGCGCCCGGCATTATGATGCCATTGCCCTTCAATATTTTATTCAATATCACCTTCACCTGCAGCTGCGGGAGGCCGTGGATTATGCGCACGAGCAAGGGGTCATCCTGAAGGGCGATATTCCCATAGGCATCTTCCGGTATAGCTGCGACGCCTGGGTAGAGCCACAGCTCTATCATATGGAAATGCAGGCAGGCGCGCCGCCGGATAATTTTGCCATCAAAGGGCAGAACTGGGGCTTTCCGACCTATAACTGGGAGGAAATGCGCAAAGACGGCTACTCCTGGTGGAAGCAGCGTTTTGGGCAGATGAGCAATTATTTCGACGCGTTCCGCATCGACCATATCCTGGGCTTTTTTAGGATCTGGAGCATCCCTATGGACGTCGTGGAAGGCATCCTGGGGCATTTTGATCCGGCCATCCCGGTCTACCAGGTGGAGTTCCAGCAGCGGAACATCTGGTTCGACTATCTCCGCTATACGCGCCCGTTTATCAATGATGCGGTGCTGTGGGAGCTTTTTGCCCAGGATTCCGACTATGTCAAGGGCCATTATCTGAACCCGGTGGAGAATGGCTTTTACGTCCTTCAGGAGGCTTACGACACCCAGCGAAAGATCGAAGCCTGGTTCGGCAAGCAGGAAGCCACCCCATTCAATGCCAAAATAAAGCAAGGTCTGTATGATCTGGTATCGAATGTCATCCTGCTGGACGTCGAGGGCTCCGGCGGGCAGGAGTTCCACTTCCGCATCTCCATGGAGAATACGGCTTCGTTCCGTTACCTGGAATGGCATACCCAGCAGCAGCTGAAAGACCTTTATGTCAACTACTTCTATAGCCGGCAAGAGGATTTCTGGCAGCGGGAGGCGATGAGCAAGCTACCGGCCCTCAAACGGGCTACTAATATGCTGGTCTGCGGCGAAGATCTGGGCATGGTGCCCCGCAGCGTTCCGGACGTCATGCGGCAACTGGGCATCCTGAGCCTGGAAGTCCAGCGAATGCCCAAGAACCCCACGCGGGAGTTCTTCCATCCGGCCGAAGCGCCCTACCTGTCGGTGGTCACCCCTTCTACCCATGATATGAGCACCATCCGAGGCTGGTGGGAAGAGGACAAGGTAAAGACGCAACAGTTCTTCAACCAGGAGCTGGGCCAATGGGGTGAGGCGCCGCCTTTCTGCGAGCCCTGGATCAATAAGGCCATCGTATTGCAGCATCTGCATTCCCCTGCCCAGTGGTCCATCTTCCAGCTGCAGGATATCATGGGCATGAGCGAGCAGTTCCGCCGGGAGAACCCCAACGACGAGCGCATAAATGTACCTGCCGATCCGCATCACTATTGGCGCTATCGCATGCATCTGAACCTTGAGGAGCTGGCTAAGGAGAAGACCTTTAATGCCGAGTTCAAGCAGGAGATCCGGTCGAGTGGAAGGTAGGGCAGAGGGCGTCCATGGCAGGGGCAGATGACCCAAGGGCCATCGGCCGAAGACCGCAAAGATGGGCCAAGGGCCAAAAAGTAAAAGCCGGCGCGCAATGAAGCGACAGCCGGCTGTGGGTAAAGGGGGTAATTTTTCAGGCTACTACATGATCTTGACGAAAGGCTGCACGAACTGGCAGTTACCTTCGCGGTTGCTCACCTTAAGGAAATAGTTGCCTGCTTTCAGATTAGAAACAGCGATGGTCTGCATGTTGCTACCGGTATTCAGCTGCTGCTCGTTAGTGATGAGCGCTACACCTGAAATGCTGTAAACCTGTACAAGGACCTGCTGGGAAGAAGCGCTGGAGATAGTATAGTTGATCGTAGCAATGGCTGGGTTAGGATAAACAGAGACCGTGGTAGCTGCCTGCTGCATATCATATAAGGTTACAATCTTAGAATAACGAACCACACCATCCTTATCGACCTGGCGAAGGCGATAGTAGTTATTGCCGTTCAGCATGTGGTCGTCATTAAAAGTATAGGTGGTCATGTTGTTATAGTTCAGACCTACAACGACGCCGATAGAATCATAACCACCGGTTTCGCCAGATCTTTCAATCACAAACATCTTACTGTTGGTTTCGTCTTCCATTACCCAGGTAAGGTCGGCAGCATCGTTCTGGACCTGGCCGTTAAAGCTCAGGAGGAGGGCCGGCGTAACGACTTCGTTGGAAGTAATCGTCTGTGCAGCGGCGCGGGTCAGACCGGCAAAAAGGAGGACAGCTGCAAGAGCCAGGCGGACGATGAGGGTAGTTGTAAAGGTCGTTTTCATACTGTAAGGATTACGTGATTGTACCGGATAATGTCAAAAAAGTGCCAAAAGTCAACTTTTTGAAAATCAATAGTTTACGAGCGTGCCAACCTTAAAAGCCTTCCCAGAATGAGACGATTTTTCCGAAAAATGCAACAAAATGCGTGGAAACCCGAGGGTCGACGGTAAATTCCGAAGCTTGCTATCAACGCACTATCCCTCATCTACGCGCGATTTCCTTAATTTTGCCCTCCATGGTTTGTACATATTATAATTATAACCTCGCGTTCCGCCATCCGTTTACCATTTCAAGGGGTACCAAGACCCATCAGCCCACGCTCATAGTAGAGCTGGAGCACAAGGGGCTCAAGGGCTATGGGGAGGCCCCGGCCATCACCTATTATCATATCCCGGTGGAGCAGATGATCGCCGACCTGGAGGCTAAAAAACCGATGATCGAGCGTTTTGCCCTCACGGACCCTCAGCGGTACTGGCACTACCTGCACCACCTGATACCCAATAACCCGTTTTTAGTCTGTGCGCTGGATATGGCCGCCTGGGACCTCTTCGGCCAGATCATGGGGCAGCCGCTCTATGCGCTCTGGGGCCTCGACCCGGCGAAGGGGCCGGCCACGGATTTCACCATCGGCATAGACACCGTGGAGAAAATGATCGCCAAAATGAAGGAGAAGCCCTGGCCTATCTATAAGATCAAGCTGGGCGTGCCCGACGACCTGGCGATCATGGCGGCCCTGCGGCAGCATTCGGATGCCATCTTCCGAGTAGATGCCAATGCGGGCTGGACCGTGGAGGAAGCCCTGGAGAAGATACCCCGGCTGGCAGAGATGGGTGTCGAATTCGTCGAGCAGCCGCTGGCAAAGGACAACTGGGAGGGGATGAAGATCCTGTTCCGGGAATCCACCCTCCCGCTTATCGCCGATGAATCCTGTGTGAAGGAAGAGGACGTGGAAGCCTGCCATGGCCATTTCCATGGCATCAACATCAAGCTTACCAAGTGCAGCGGGCTGACGCCGGCGCGCCGGATGATCGACAAGGCCCGGACACTGGGCATGAAGGTGATGGTAGGCAGCATGAACGAGAGCACCATCGGCAGCGCCGCCATTGCGCACCTGCTGCCGGCCCTGGATTATGTGGATATGGATGGGCCACTGCTGCTGAAGGAGGACCTCGCAACGGGCGTCGTCTTCCATGATGACGGGAAGGTGACCATCCCCCGCGGGCCCGGTCTGGGCATTCATTTCACCGGCCTTTTTTCCCGCGAGGAGAGCGGGGAAATGGCAAAATAGATGTATGTTTGACACTTACACCCACCTGTATCAGTCCATATGAGCATGACTACACAAACGGCATCCGACCTGGTGATCCGCGTAAAAGAAAAATTTCAACAGGTGTTTGGCGACAGCGCCACCCTGACCGTCCGGTCGCCCGGCCGGGTGAACCTTATAGGTGAGCATACCGATTACAATCACGGGTTCGTGTTGCCGGCCGCCGTTGACAAGGCGATCTATATGGTGGTGAGCCGCCGCAGCGACGACGAGGTGCATCTCTTTTCCTTTGATCTGGATAAGGCGTATACCTGTTCGCTTAACGAAATTGTCCCTTCGGGGCTGCACTGGCCGGATTACCTGCTGGGCGTCGTTCAGCAGCTGCAGGCGCTGGGGCTTTCCCCGGGCGGCTTCAACTGTGTTTTCGGCGGGGAGATCCCCCTGGGGGCGGGCCTGTCCTCTTCTGCCGCGCTGGAATGTGCGACGGCTTTTTCGCTCAACGAGCTCTTCGGCCTGGGGCTGGATACCCTTACGATGGTGAAGCTCTCGCAGAAGGCGGAGAACGTCTTCGTGGGCGTACAATGCGGTATCATGGACCAGTTCGCCAGCATGTTCGGCCGTAAGGGCCAGGTCATCCGGCTGGACTGCCAGTCACTCGAGTATACGTATTTTCCTTTCCGGACCGAGGGCATCCGCATCGTGCTGCTGGATACCCAGGTCAAGCATTCCCTGGCCTCCAGCGAATACAACACCCGCCGTCAGCAATGCGAAGCGGGCGTGAAGCTGGTGCAGCAGCATCATCCTGAGGTGAAGAGCCTGCGGGATGTCGACGCGGCCATGCTATCGGCCTATGTGGCGCCGGCCGACGAGGTCATCTACCGCCGTTGCTCCTATGTGGTGGAGGAGAATGCGCGCCTGCTGGCCGCTACCGAAGACCTGCTTCGTGGTGACATCGCCGCTTTCGGCAGGCAGCTCTATGGTTCGCATGAAGGGCTCAGCAAAAAATACGAGGTCTCCTGTCCGGAGCTGGATTTCCTGGTGGAAAAGGTGCGGGACAGGGAAGGGGTCATCGGCGCCCGCATGATGGGCGGCGGATTCGGCGGCTGTACGATCAACCTGGTGAAGGATGAGGCGATAGACGGGCTGGTGGAATGGATCACCCCGTTGTACCGTAAGGCTATGGATAAGGAGCTGAAGGCCTATATAGGGCAGATCGAGGATGGGACGAGTCTGGTGTAAGCAGCAAAATGGGCCGGCCAATGGAATCGGGTCCTTGCCGGCCGTAACTGAAAATCAATTTTTGCTATATGAACAAGTTATTTCTTTCCTCTCTGGCCATCGCCGCGGGCCTGCTCGCCGGCTGTGATAACGGCAATCAGACCCCGCCGCCTGCGACGGTCACCGACACGGTAGTCGTCAAGCTAATCCCCGCCACGCTGCCCGATACGGCTGCCTTCCGCGATACTACCGGCAGCCAGGCTACCGCGCTGTATCTCCTGAAGAACGGTCACGCCCAGGCGGCAGTCACCAACTATGGCGCCAGGCTCGTGAGCCTCATCGTTCCGGATAAGAACGGCATGCCCACGGATGTGGTAGTCGGCTACGACAATATCGGCAACTACCTGCACCAGCCCGATACCTATTTCGGGGCGATCGTGGGGCGTTACGGCAACCGCATCGCCAAAGGGCGTTTCACCCTCAATGGCAAGACCTATACGCTGGCGACCAATGACGGGCCTAACTCTCTGCATGGAGGCAAAAAAGGGTTCGACGCCGGTATCTGGACGGGCAAGCAGCTCAGCGACAAATCCGTACAGCTTTTTTATCTTTCCACCGACGGGGAAGAAGGCTATCCGGGCAACCTGCAGGTAAAAGTTACCTATACGCTCACCGACAGCAACACGCTGCGCATCGACTATGAAGCCACTACCGACAAGGCAACAGTTCTCAACATCACCAATCATAGCTATTTCAACCTAAATGGGCAGGGCAGCGGAACGATCAACGATCATCTGCTGCAGCTGAATGCCGACCGGTATACGCCAGTGGATTCTACGCTTATCCCTACGGGTAAGATCGAACCGGTAGCCGGCACGCCCCTGGATTTCCGTCAGTCGACAGCCATCGGCTCGCGTATCGGCGCCGATAACCAGCAGCTGAAATACGGTAAGGGCTATGACCACAATTTTGTACT
>JAMFRX010000555.1 GCA_026224995.1 Puia dinghuensis | reverse complement strand
TTATACATACCAGAGCAGCAGTTCGGACATGTCGTACCATACCCTGCCCCCGCGCCAAACCGCTCCGCCAAGCCGCCGATGGCCGGCTGTGGACATCAACAGCGAAAAACCCAGCTGCCCCGGCAATACGAAGTCGATGGCCTTATGCAAATGCCCCGGAATGCGCATGACAGACAAGTTGGCGAAACTGGGATTGCGTGGGAACACGCGCTTGTCGATCTGCCCGATAACGGCGCCGATCGCGGTCCGTAGGAACGCCATGCCCCTCGACGCGGAATCGGCCGCGCTCAGGCTGACCTGGTAGTGTGGTATAAAAGAAAGACCCGCATCATTGGTGATGTTCAGGATGGCCGTCACCGTACCCCGCTCCATCGCCTCGGCAATCTGCGCCGGCGTAAGTCCCGTCTCCAGCTCCACGGACGGTATCTTTTCAACGGCCTTGTAGACGGGACTCATCGTATCGCAGCCAACGGCGACGGCGACCTTGATGGTGCCACCTTTATCCGCCACCAGCGATCCGAACACGATGATGAAAAAAATAGGGAAGAGCAAAGAGAAAACCACGGAGGTAGGGCTTCGCAACGTCGCGATAAGGCTGTACTTCGACAGTGTCAGCGCGGCCCGCAGCTGCCCTCCTCCCCGGAACTTCGTCGGAGCTGCTTCGCCACGCTCCTCCTCGTTCGGTAACTTCCGCTTCGCTCCGTTACTCCATGGCATTCCGGGGATCGGTTTTCGGCTGCATCAGGTATTCGTGCGGGGGCTCTCCACCCATGAGGTTGCGTACAAAGTAATCCCAGCGCCGCCGCATCATATAAGGGCCATTGGCTCCATAGCCATGCGGGCTGTCCGGGAAGACCACCAGGTCATAGTCCTTGTTGGCTTTCTCCAATGCCTGCACGACCAATAAGGTATTGGAGGGCGGAACGTTGTTGTCCATCAGACCATGCGCCAGCATCAGCTTCCCCTTCAAATTCTTGGCAAAGTTCTCATTGGCCTGCGCCGTATAGTTGTCGGTTCCGTCTGCATTCCGTACCAGCAGCCCGTCATAACGTTCGCCCCAGTCGTCTTCATAGTTGCGGTTTTCGTGGTTGCCGGACTCCGAGATGCCGACCTTAAAGAAGTCGGGATAGCGGAACATCGCCCCGGCAGTAGCAAAGCCGCCGCCGGAATGGCCCCAGATGCCTACCCTGTCCAGATCGATGAACCCATATTTCTTCGCCAGCTGCTGAATACCCGATATCTGGTCCGGCAGCGTATTCTCGGCCATATTGCCATAGCTCATATCATGGAAGCTCTTGCTCCGGTAGGGGTTGCTCGTCCCTTCGATCTCGACGACGATGAAGCCAAGCTCCGCGAGCGCCTGGTTGTCGTTGCGGGAGGCCTGGAATCCCCAGTTGCCGACGCTGCCGCCCTGCGGACCGGGATAGATATAGTCGATGATCGGATATTTCTTGGTGCTGTCAAGGTGTGCAGGGGTGAACAGCAGCCCATAGAGATCGGTCTGCCCGTCATGCGCCTTCACGACAACGGGTATCGGTGGCTTCCAGCCGGCTGCTACCAGCCTGCTGACGTCTGTCTTCTCCAGGTTGAGGACCAGCTTCCCGTCGAGACCACGCAGCACAGTAACTGGCGGGATGTTCGGGCTGGAATAACTGTCGACAAAATAATCGCCCGCGGCGGAAAAAGTGATCGTGTGATTGCCCTGCTCCGGCGTCAGCAGCTCCATATGCTTGCCGTCGAAGCCAACTCTGTAGAGGTAGTTGAAGTAAGGACAGCCCGGCTCACGGCCCGCTCCCTGGAAATACAGCAGCCGCTTCTTTTCATCGACCTTCAGCAGCCTCGATACCAGCCACTGCCCCTGCGTGATCTGGTTCTTCAGCTTCCCTGTCCCTGCGTCATACAGGTAAAGATGTCCCCAGTTATCCCGTTCGGAATACCAGATCACCTCATTCGAATGCTGCAGGTAGCGCCAGTCTATGGCATTCCGCCCGGATTCGAACTGCGTGGGCGAAGTCTCTTCAAAGACTTCCCGCACCTCGCCGGTAGAAGCATCGGCTATCCGGAATTTCTCATTCTTATGGTCGCGGGACGTGCTGACAAAGGCAAGCTGCCCGTCGTCTCCTGCCCAGTCCACGTCATCCAGGGTCCCGCTGCTGGAGATGTCATCGCTCAGGGTAGCGCGGTGCGGATCCGCCGGCACTTTCAAAAAGATCACCTTAGGCGTATCCACATTGATGATAACGCGGCTGATCATCGGTATGTCTTTATCTCCCGGCAACGGATACTTCCAGCTGCGAAGCTCCGGATGCCCTACATTGGTCGTCACAAGGTACATGTTCCCTACATTGCGTTGATCGTCTTTGAAGGTGGCGATCTTCCTGCCATCCTCGGACCACCGCAGCACGGGTCCGTCCCCGCTCTTCCAGCCGGCATTGTCAGTGGCATAGCCAAAGTCTTTCACCCCGTCTGTGGTCAGCTGCGTCTCCTGTTTCGTCGCCACGTCCCGCACATATAAGTTATAGTCCTTTATAAAGGCTACCCGCTTCCCATCGGGGGAGGCCACGGAATTCCCTCCGCCGCCACGGCGCCCGCCACCTCGCTCTCCACCCAGCTTCGATGCATCAAAAGGTTTGCCGATGGCCGCCGATATAGCCGCCGCCAGCTGATCCCGGCTGGAAAACACCGTACGGGTCTTCTTAACCGGATCTACCAGCACGAACTCGCTGCCCTGGGCATTGAGCACCCGGTACCAGAACTTATCCCCCGCAATCCAACTGGGCCGCACTTCCGCCCGGTCGATCAAGGGAGCCGTATTATAATTAAGTAGATTTTCGGCGCGTGCATAATCCGCCGTCGTGTAGGTTTTAGTCTGTGCCCCCGCCGCAATCACGGCCACGGCACAGCAAGCAGTAATTAGAATTTTCTTCATGTCGCAAATTAGTTAAATTCAATAGTAGCCCAAGCCCTTATTTGGCCCGCTCATCCCAATATTCATACCGCTCACGATACGCTTCAGGCATAGCCCGCGTATGCACCCCGATATGCTGCACCTCCACCGGCTTCCCATTCGCCTCGGGCCACTTCGGCAGCCCACCCCTATTGGGATTCCCGGTCATAATGAAATGTACAAAATACGCCTGTAAAACGGCGGAGACCGCATAGTCCTCCTTCGTCCAGGCAAATACCTTATTGCCAGGCAGGTTGCCCATAGCATATTCGATCTCGCTGGAATGTGACGCCCCACGCGCCCCCGGCCGCGGCTGCTCATAAAAATATCTGTACACCGACCTCCCGCCGGTCTTCGCCTGCAGATCGGCCCAACGCCAGGTGCTGAACCCGATGAACCGGTCACTGGCTAGCGACGTGGCAACCGAAGCAACAGCCGCATCGTCGGCCGCATGATAAACAGCCAATACACTATCGGCCTGGGCGCCATATAATTTCCGTACACCGGCAGCATAGTTCGCTACCGTAGGCGAATCATTCCCAATGATCGCCTGATAGTTCCCCTCTTCGGAATTCCATCCCACCAGCAGCGGCACATGCGCCTCCTCACCCCCGGCAAAGAGCTCATAAGGGGTCCGCGGGAAGAAATACCCATCCGTTATAACAGAGAAATGAAAAGCGCCCGGCTTCGATGCCGCTTCCAACAGCTTGTCGGCAGACATCGCCCGCAGATCGGTCAACGAAGAGGCACCCACCGCCTTCATAAACGCCACTCCTTTCTCCTCGGCCTTACCCAGCGCCATAGGCGGCGTAAAGCCTAGCTCACTCCCACTCTCCCCGATTGCGCCGGCAAACAGCTGACGAGACAAAGGACTAGCCATCAACGCACTCACCGACGACGACCCCGCCGACTCGCCGGCAATGGTCACCCGCATCGGGTCCCCGCCGAAAGCGGCTATATTGTCCTGCACCCACTTCAAAGCCGCAGCCTGATCCATCAACCCATAGTTGCCAGAGGCCGCGTGACCCGACTCCGCACTAAGCTCCGGATGCGCAAAGAGCCCAAACAGCCCTAATCTATAGTTCACCGTCAAAGCAATAATGCCCTTGGTAGCCATGCTCTCCCCCTCATACCGCGGCTCCGATCCATCCCCTGCGACAAACCCGCCGCCGTAGAAATACACCAGTACCGGCAACCCCTTTGCGTCAGCAGGAGCCGCCTGCCCATTGCCGAACGGCGAAGGCACCCAAACATTCAAATACAAACAGTCCTCACTCATCCCATCCGACCGGAATACCATATCCGAATAAATAGGCGGCTGCATCGCCCTCGGCCCAAAATGATCCGCCTTCCTCACCCCCGTCCAGCTCGCCGCAGGCTGCGGCGCCTTCCAACGAAGATCCCCTACCGGCGGCGCCGCATAGGGGATTCCCTTGAAACTCGTAACGCCGCTCTTCTCCAGCGTTCCTTCTATTATACCATGGACTGTCTTTATCTGGGGACCGGATACCTGTGCTGGCATCCGAGGACCGGATACCTGTGCGAGCACCAGAGAACCGGCCAGCGTCGGCGCCAGCAAAAGGGCCAGCCGCCGGAAACCAAAAAGTCTTCTCATACCCGAATATACGCTATCTGCTCGCAAAACTAACGTCCACCCGGTCCTTATACGCAACCTTGAAATGGCTGCCATCCAGATCCATCCGGTACGTATTCTCTTTCAGGGAATTACCATGCCGCCCCCGGCAAAAGATGGTATCCCCCTTTATAACGGGACGCCAGCAGTCATAACCCTTCGGCGAAATGCGGTTGGTCTTCGCCGTCGTCAGGTCATACACAAAGACGGCTGCCGGAGCCTTGGACAAAGGCATAGAACCCACGCTGCCCCAAAAGACCAGCTTGTTCCCCTTTCCCGCCAGCAAAAAATTACTCTCATTGGAGAATCCAATAGTCGTGTCCAATTGCTGGAATGGAATGGTCTGCACCACCTTCCCCCCCAGATCATAGATAAACACACCCGCCATATTCTGCACCGCGATCTTCTTGCCGTCCGCGCTCCACGTAGGAGCAAAGAAACCACCTAGACCGCCTTCGTCATCATCCGTAGCCAGGTCAATAGGATGCAACCCTTCCTTGTCTACATACTTGATGCTCCAGTCCTTGCCCGTGAACGCATTGTACACGAGAAACGCCCCGTCAGGCGACCACGACGGTCCATAACAGTTATGACAGCCGGAGTCCAGGATCGTCACCTTCCCCGCTTCCAGGTCGAATACGCCGATCCGCCTGCCGTGATCGGCCGCGCCCTGGTCCGTGTAAGCGATCCGGGTGCCGTCGGGCGACAAACAGGCATCCGTGCCATTTACATACACATGCACAGGGTCATGACCGTAGTTGGCGACATACACGCCATGCCCGGTGGAATAACAATAATCATAGCTCTTCTTTTTGTGGGATAACAGCTGACAGCCTGTGCCGGCTAGTACGAATAGTAAAACGTATACATATCTCATAGGAATGAATTTCAAAAAAAAGACTACCCTTCCTTCCTCACCAGGTGCCGCAGAATATTCCTGTGCATCTCGTCGGGCCGGAAAGGCTTGTGCAGATACCCGTTGAACCCATGCTTCTCCAGATCCTCATACATATTGTCATAGACGGCGGCCGTAAAAGCGATCGCCGGAATATCCTTGTCCACATTCCGCACTTGCGTCAACAACGCCTTGCCATCCATCAACGGCATCTCCAGGTCCACCAGCAGCAGGTCATAGGAATGCAGCTGGAATAGGCTCCAGGCCTCAACACCATTCTCCGCC
>JAMFRX010000554.1 GCA_026224995.1 Puia dinghuensis | reverse complement strand
CGACGCTCCCCCGCACCATGCGAAAGGACAACATCTCCGGAAAACCCGGTTGCGCATGGATACCCACGCTGCTAACCGGCGTCCCGCCACCCACCTGCAGACTATGGCTATCAAAGAAAGAGCCAAGCACTACCCGCTCGAAATCGCTCGCGTAGCGAGTCCGCAGCTCTGCCGCCAGCGGATACGGACAGGTCCGCCGCGTGTCGACCCGCTCCCCATGCACGGAGTTGTGCTTCACCATCGCTATCCGGCTATGGTCCGGAAACGATTGATTGAAGGAAAGCTCGTCATGGACCCACGCCCCGATCAACAGCACGATAGCCATTCCCAGGGCCAGCCCCAGGATATTGATAGCAGAATAGACGCGATTGCGCGCCAGGTTCCGCAAGGCGATCTTCAGGTAGTTTTTGATCATATGATCAGAGTTACGAAATCTAATTCGCAAAATTGGACTATCTTAGCCTACCAAAATCAACCAGTCAAATAGTCCGCTATGCTCCCCTGGAAAAGTATCATTCAAGTGGAAAAAACGGGCGAATGCCCCGTTTACCTGCAGATCGCCAACGCCATTAGCATGGAGATAAAAAAGGGCCACCTCGGCCCCGGCGTAAAGCTGCCCGGCACCCGCCAGCTGTCCGACCTGCTTGACGTCCACCGCATCACCGTCGTCCGTGCATACGAAGAGCTCGACGCCCAGGGCTGGATCAACATGCGGCCATCCCAAGGCTCTTTCACCAGCTGCGACCTGCCCGAGATCACCCCCCGGCAGCTCTCCGAAGGCAAGAAGCGCCCCAACGCCTTCGCCGCTTCCACCGGCTATCCCGTCTCCGTCAGCCAGGCGATAAAAGCCCCCACCTCCCCCATGCGGCACGTCTCCGGCTTCCACGATGGCCCCGATCCCCGCCTGATCCCCGTGAACGATATCGCCAAAGCATTCCGGTCGGCCCTCCTCAAAAAGGTCAACCTCAAGTATACCTCCTACGTGGAGACGGCCGGCGTCACCCGCTTCCGCACCGTCTTGTCCAACTATCTCAATGATACCCGGGGCCTCCAGACGACCTTCGAGAATATCCTCGTCACCCGCGGCAGCACCATGGGACTCTACCTCCTCACCAGCGTCCTTTTCACCAAAGGCGACTCCGTCATCGTCGGCGACCCCAATTACTATTATGCCGACCGCACCTTCCTAAACGCCGGCATGGACCTCGTCCGCGTCCCCGTCGACGACTTCGGTATCGATGTAGACGCCATCGAAAGGGTCTGCAGTAAGAAAAAGATCAACGCCGTCTATATTACCTCTCACCACCATTACCCTACCACCGTCACCCTCTGCGCCCCCCGTCGCGTGCGGCTGCTCAACCTGGCGGAGAAGTATGGTTTCATCATCGTAGAGGATGATTATGACTACGATTTTCATTACCTCAGCAGCCCCATCCTGCCCCTCGTAAGCTCGGATACCAAGGGCATGGTGATCTATATCGGCACCCTCAGCAAGACGCTCTCTCCGGCTATGCGTACCGGTTATGTCATCGCCCCTGTGAACCTCATCCTCGAGCTGGCCCGCCTCCGGCAGCTGGTAGACACCCAGGGTGACCCCATTCTCGAACTGGCCCTCAGCGACCTCTTCGAAGACGGCACCATCAAACGGCACATGAAGAAAGCCCTCCACGAATACCGCCTCCGCAGAGACTTCGTCTGCACCCAGCTGACCGAACGCTTCCAAGGCATCATCGAATTCAAGCCCCCCGACGGCGGCGTCGCCATCTGGGCCAGATTCGATCCCTCCATCAATCTCCCCCGCCTCTCCGAAAGACTAAAAACCGAAGGCATCATTCTCTCCAATGGACTGATCCACAATAGCGGCCCCACTTCCCTGAATGCCACCCGCATGGGCTTCGGCTGGATGAACCAGCAGGAAGCCATAAAGGCCCTGGACATCCTCGAAACAACCATAAAACGCTAGCCCAGCCCGCCGGCCGGCTTCGTCTGCCAGCCCCCGCTTGCCCTATCTGGACTACCCGCATTCTCGAAACTGGCCTTCCAGATAGTCCGTGGACGATCTACCTTTATGGCATAATAAAAAACAAAGCCATGAAAAAGATCACGCTCGCAGCTCTCGTCATCGCCCTCTTCTCCTTCACCGGACCTAACATAAAAGAAGGCCTCGAAGCATCTTTCACCAAAAATTACCCTACCGCCCAGAACGTTCGCTGGACAGACGACCAAAACGGCTACACCGTCAGCTTTACCGAAAAGACCGTCCTCACCAGGCTCAACTATGACCTAAACGGCAAGTTCTCCGGCTCCCTCCGCAACTATACCGAACAGTTCCTGCCCTTCTACCTCACGACCGTCCTGAATGAAAAATACCCCGGCCAGGCTATCTTCGGCATCACCGAGATCGCCAGCCCCACAGAGATCGTCTATTTCGTAAAACTCGAAAGCGCCAAATACTGGACTACCGTCAGGCTGGACCGTGACGGCAACAACGCCATCGTAGAGCGCTATACCAAAGGGCTTTAGCTACTGGGGTATATGTCGGCTAAAACCGGACTACCCCTTATTTCAAAACCGGACTATGCGTAGCCGCCAGGGAGAGTACCTTTACGGTCCAATTAATAATCAATACTCATGAAAAACATCACGCTTGCGAGCTTCGCATTAGCCATTGCCTTGAATTCTTTCGCCAACACAATCCCTAACATCAAGGAAGGTCCAAAGGAAAAGGAAGTCCTGAAAGTCAAAAAAGGCTTGGAACAGTCCTTCGAGAACAATTTCCCCAATGCCGAGAATGTCCGGTGGATTGACGACGCGGAAGGCTACACCGTCAGCTTTACAGCTAATAAGATCGTTACAAGGGTTAATTATGACCTGCAGGGTAAGTTCACCGGTTCACTCCGGAACTATTCAAAAGACCTGCTGCCCTATTACCTGGTCGACCAGCTGAAGCAAAAATACCCCGGTGAGAGCATTTTTGGTATCACGGAGATCACCACGCCAACCAGCATCAACTATTTCGTGAAGCTGGAAGACGCCAAATCCTGGACCACGGTAGTGCTGGATAACGACGGCGGCATGACCGTTACGGAACAGTTCAACAAGAGCAACTAACCCGTATTCGGTAAACGCCTGGTTTTTACAGGTGTTTGAGTTACCCGCAGATTAAACGTTAAGAAAGAAGAGCTATCTTAACTCCATAAAATCGGTAAATTATGAACAGAATAATTAAACGTGTTTTTATGGTGTTGGGGGCTCTTTTTTTAGGTGGGTTCTGTGCAACACAGGCTCAGTCTACAAATAACCCTTCCACCGACACTACCCGCCACCACTATGGCATGCACCGCGGCTGGGGCAACCGGCCCGGCGGCGATAGTACGGCCAAACGCGACGGCTTCCGTCATGGGGGGCAGCAAGGTTGGGCAAAACGCGACGGCCAGGGTCACGGCGGAGCCGAAGGCCATGGTTTCAGAGAGGGCGGTCGCCATGGACGAGGTGGGTTTCCAGGCTGGGCCCGCAACCGCAACGGCCGCAACGGCGGTATCCACTATACCCCGGAACAACGCAAACAGGTGATGGCCATCAACAAGGACTATCGCCAAAAGTCAGAAGACCTCTTCAAACAGGACAATAGCACGCTCAAGCAATACAAAGCCGGCCTGCTCGCCCTGCAAAAGGAAAAGAAAGATAAGCTCGCAGCCCTGCTGACACCACAGCAGAAAGACCAGATGGCCGCCCGGAAGAAACGCATGGACGAGAACAGACAGGTAATGGAAGTAGCCCGCCTCGAAAGACTCAAGCTGCACCTTAACCTCAATGACGATCAAATAGCCAGGATCAAGGCCGGCCAGGAAAACCTGCGCAGCCAGTTCAAGGCCATCCATGAGAACGACAACCTCTTGCCCCAACAGAAAATGGAGCAGATGAAGGCCCTCATGGCAAAAAGAAACGATACGTATAGATCTGTGCTCACGCCTGAACAATACACACAATTCGAAAAAATGTCACACCGTCACCCCGGCGGCCCTGGGGGCCCCGGCTCCAGATCCGGATCTATATAATTCTAACCCGGCTGAAGCCGGGTTTTTTTATACCTAAACCTGCAGTCCGTCGATTTTAAAAGTCGTTTGACGATTCACCAAATCTCTCCTCCTCATGCCGCCGTAGATTAGTGGCATGAAACGCATCACCCTCCTGTTTGGCATCGCCGCCCTCACATCGCTGACCACCCCGGGCTCCGCTTCCAAGACCCCCAAAAACCTTCCCCCAGCCGTCTCGGCACTAAACCCCAACCCCATCGGTCCCGGTCATGTCACTTTCAGGCGAAGCCATCTGCCGGAGTTGCACCCTTTTTAACCCCTACACTAGTCATTGGTTAAGGCTCATTTGCCTGCCCCTAAAAGGGTGGGCATTTTTTTTTGTGGGCTTTGGTACATTTGATCGCATCGCCTTGTCTATAGAAATATGGAACAAAGGTTTTGGTTACTGGTCAGCCTCAAGCTCGCCGGCGAAGCATCGCCGGAGGAGCTGGCGGAGTTCTCCGAACTTCTACGGTCCCATCCCGAATGGAGCCTGCAGGTCGAACTATTCACCAATATCTGGCAGCAAA
Source organism: Puia dinghuensis (assembly GCA_026224995.1). Classification (GTDB taxonomy): domain Bacteria; phylum Bacteroidota; class Bacteroidia; order Chitinophagales; family Chitinophagaceae; genus Puia; species Puia dinghuensis_A. The sequence goes on along the minus strand of JAMFRX010000554.1, from coordinate 1,423 downwards.
AGTCCGCCGGCCGTAAAAAACCTGAGTCCTTTAACCACCATCTCCAACGCCTGAGCAGCCATCTGTCCACCCCCGTCCTGCAATACGAGCAGCCCAAAAAACGACATAGCCTAAAGATAGGCCTCGCCATCGCCGCCACGCTCACCGGAGCCTTCCTCCTCATCGGCCTGTATAAATATACCCGCCATCCCGAGACGGCTAATGGCTACAACACCGTCAGCACCCGCCCTGGCTCACGTTCCAGGATCCAGCTGCCCGACGGCACCCTCGTCTGGCTCAACGCCGACAGCCGCCTCGCCTATAAGGTCGACGCCCAGGGCCCCAGCAGGGAAGTACAGCTCACCGGCGAAGCCTATTTCGACGTAGCCCGCGACAAGTCCCACCCCTTCCTTATCCATACAGCCACGGTCGATATCCGCGTGCTCGGAACCGCCTTCAACGTCCGCTCCTACGGCAACGAAAAGAATACCGAGACCAGCCTCTTCCAGGGCTCGGTAGAAGTCTCGCTCCACAACAACCCCGAACAAAAGATCATCCTCCAGCCTTACGAAAAGCTCACCGTACACAACAACCAGATGGCCGTCACCGGCTTCAAGCCCAAGCCCAAACCCCAGGACGACGCCGACGAACCCCTCATGACCCTCGGCAAGGTCCATTATCAGCAGCAGGACAGCAGCTATATGGAGACCCTCTGGACAAAGAACAAGCTGGCCTTCGACAACAATACCCTCGAAGAAGTCGCGCTGCAGATCGAACGCTGGTACGGCGCCAGGGTAACGTTCACAGACAGCAACATGAGGTCCATGCACTTCAGCGGCATCTTCGGGGACGAAAGCCTCGCCCAGGTCATGGAAGCCCTGCAGCTTACAGGCGACTTCCACTATACCATCCGGAATAAAGAGGTGACCATCACACCCTGACCAATAACGATTGTTTAAACCAAAATTTGCCGCATATGAAACGAGTGACGTAAAGACATCCCCACAACAACAAAAAAAAGGCGAAGGATGATTGCAGCATCCCCCGCCAGATTAAGACAGCGATTGCCCTTCGCAGGGCAACCAATCCATCATTTACATCAATACTAAATTATGCAAAAATTTAGATGCAGTGCACTTTTTTGTGCACCCGGCACGCTCATGAAATATTTGCTGATGATCAAACTTTCCATTCTCTTCATTGTCCTCTTCTCGACCCAGTCATTCGCCAAAACCTATGGTCAGGAGAACATCAACCTCAAACTGGAGAACGTCCAGCTAAAAAAGGTGTTCAAAGCCATCGAAAACCAGGGCTTCTTCCGCTTCGTCTACAAAGACGATATCCTCCCCAGGGAACGGCTCATCAGCATCAGCGTGACCAACGCCTCTCTGGACCAGGTTCTCGAAAAGGTCCTGGCGAATACCCCTCTCCGCTATCACAAGCT
>JAMFRX010000553.1 GCA_026224995.1 Puia dinghuensis | reverse complement strand
ACACGTACAGTGGCCCCGGGCTATATTGATCTTGGGAAGCCATTGTGAGGGAGTGAAGCAACCGCAGCTTTGGGCCGACCCACCGCCCTCAGTACTTTATCGCAGCTGCAAAAACACATGAAGGCTTTGCGAGGTGCGATCCAGCGTAGGGACAGCCAATTCGAATGAGTCGACTATAGCTGTTCTCTCTGTTTCCCGGGGCAAGGCATTGTATCGTAGGCGATTGCTGACGCTGGACTCATAGAGCTCATCGCTTAAAGCTTGAAGCTTGAAGACGAAGGATGCGAAAAGGAAATCTGCAGGCGGTGTCTAAACGAGAGGCCGGTCCACTTCCCTGATTGAGAAGAGGCAATCACGTGCCCGCGCCTCTCTGCCCTGCACCACATCCACCATCCTTTCTCCAAGCTCGCCGCGCGCACAATGCAGTCGAAAACCAAACCAAATCTCCACGGCAACCGTAGGAAAGCCCTACAATCGCACGTCGCGTTCTTCGACCCGGACCATGACGGAATCATCTGGGCCGGTACAAGCAATGGCCTCTTCAAATATGATAGAAAAAGAGACACCTTCTCCTTGTTTTTTGACGAACAAACGGGCATCCGGTCGACCCAGATTTTTGGAATTAACGAAGACCGTAATCATAACCTGTGGGTAATCACCCCATCGTCAATAATAAAGATCGATCCCGCAAGGAGCCGGCTGTTCTCCATGGCAAAGAAGTTCGGAATTCCTTACCAGAATGTCTTGCCGGGGTCGCCTTATATTTCCGACGACGACCAGATCTATGTCGGTAACACCAAAGGATTCTACACCTTTGCCGCCGAAGGACCTGCCTTGTTCACCCATGTGCTGAAACCAGTGGTCAACGATTTACCAACCCAGGATCAAAATTACTTTGGATTCAAATTTGACACCTACGACTATCGCTCCGCGGGACCCATCCGGTATTACACCATGCTCGAAAACTATGATCCGGTCTGGCACCAGTCCCCAGCCGATAGAACCGTCAACTATTATAACCTGCCTCCCGGCGACTACACATTTCACCTGAAAGCCGTCAATGCCGAAGAAGAAAAAGGGGAAAGACAGATCAAATTGCATGTTAGCCCGCCCTGGTGGAAGACCTGGATGGCATATCTTTCCTATTTGCTGGCCGCCGGCGCTATCGTTTACGCCATCTACCGTTCAAATATCCGCCGTCTCCGCAAATCACAGGCGGAACAAATAAAGATAGCCATCCAGACACAGGAGGAAGAGCGGAAAAGGATCTCAAGGGACCTCCATGACGACATAGGCACCAAACTCTCGGCGCTAAAGCTTTTACTCTCTTCGGTTAAGGACAAAGCCGCCGGTTCGGATAATAAGGAGCTAAGATCACTGGCGCAGAATTCCGAACAATTCATAAGCGAAGTGGTAGGTGACCTGCGCCAATTACTAAGGAACCTCAGTCCGTCCATCCTGGAGGAATTCGGCTACGTGGTCGCCATCGAAGGCCTGGCCAACAAAATAAACCTGACAGGTCTCATCCACTTCAGCCTGAACGTCTTTGGATTTAAACAGCGACTTCAAAAGGACTATGAACTATCCATCTACCGGATCACACAGGAACTCATAAACAATGTGCTCAAACATGCCGAGGCAAAAAATATCTTTCTGCAGGTGGGTCTCAGGGATGAAACCATCACTATTATAATAGAAGACGATGGCAAAGGCTTTGATCTGTCCGCGCATAAAGAAGGGTATGGCATAAAAAACATGGAAACCAGAACCAAATTATTGTCCGGCAGGATCCACATTGAATCCACACCGGGCAAAGGAACAAATGTACTCATCGAAATACCTTATACTCAAAAATAAAACATGACAAACTACCTGCTTCCGATCAACTTATTGATAGCAGACGACCACCAGCTTTTTGTCGATGGTATGCGCAGACTCCTGGAGACTGAAAAAATGTTTGGCGAGATCCACGGTGTCAACAATGGCCTGCAGGTGCTCGAACACGTAAAATCACATCCGGTGGACTGCATCATTATGGATATCAACATGCCCTTCCTAAATGGCCTGGAAACGACAAAGCAATTAAAAAAGGACAACCCCGAAATAAAGATCATCGTGGTCAGCATGGAATGCGACGTGGTGATCGTCAGCAAAATGCTCAAAGCAGGTGCCGACGCCTTCGTCAACAAGGACACCGGTAAAGAGGAACTAATGACGGCATTCAGCAAAATTGCAGACAATGAAAAATATGTAAGCCCGGATATCGCAAAAAACCTGTTCGCTTACCTCTCCTATCGGAAAAAAAATGTCACGGAAGACGAGAAACACCTGACGCCCAGGGAGATAGAGATCATCAGGCATATCGCCGATGGCGAAACGAATGCAGAAATTGCCGCAAAGCTATTCCTGAGCGTCGTTACCGTTGATACCCATCGCAAGAATATCTTGTCCAAACTCGAGTTAAAAAACACCGCCGCGTTGGTAAAATACGCAGCCGAACACAAACTCCTTTTATAGATGAAAAAAGCCTGCACCATATGTCTGCTTTCACTTCTTTTCCTTAAAGGCGTGACACAGGTACGCACTATCACCGGAAAGATTTTCGATGAAGGACAAAACCCAGTCGCAGGCGCATCAATCCAGGCAAAACACACTCAAATAGCAACTTTGTCCAGCTCCGACGGCAGCTTTTCGATCCAGCTTCCTACCGGGGCCGACACGATCATCGTTTCCTACGTGGGCTATTTCACACAAGAGGTCAGGGCAGCTACCCCATTAAATATCAATCTCCAGTTAAAAGAAGGCAGCTTATCGGAAGTACAAATCCTCGGCTATGGCTCCGCATTAAGGGTAGATGTCGCCGGCTCGGCAGCGACGGTAAAAGCCGGTTATCTCGAAGACAAACCGTTCAGCTCTGTTGATAAAACATT
>JAMFRX010000064.1 GCA_026224995.1 Puia dinghuensis | reverse complement strand
CATCTGCTGTATCCTACTGACTTTCACAGCATCCTCACGGACAGGGTGATCGACACGATGATCGGCTCGGCGATCGCCTTTTTGGCTAATCTCCTGATCATCCCGTCCTGGGAGCATGAACGCATTATTGAGTTTATGACGGGCGCGCTGGAAGCCAATATCGAATATTTTCGGGATGTCGCTACGGCCTTCCTCGGCAATCCGGCAACCGTCCATCAATACAAGCTTTCGCGAAAGAAGGCCTTCGTCGCGCTGGCGAACCTCTCGGATGCCTTATCCAGGATGCTCTCCGAACCGCGCAGCCAGCAGAAGAGCATTACGGAGATGCATCAGTTCGTCGTGTCCAACCATATGCTGACCTCGCATATTGCGACGCTGGCATACTATGCGGAGCCTTTTGCCGCGCGGTATGCGGACCCGGCTTATGCCCCGGTGATCGAGGATATCGTGTTTCGGTTGGGGAAGACCGTAAGTCTGCTGGAGGATAAGCCGCCGGTGGCGGGGCAGCCAGCCTCCAAGGAGTCGCTGAGGGCGCTGAATGACAGGGTGAATGCGCTGATGGAGCGCCGCAAGGCGGAGCTGGATGGGACGGTGCCTGCCGACAGCCCTGCCCGGCAGCAGCTGAAGGAGTTCAAGCCTATAGCGGATCAGTTCAGCTTTATCGGGAAGGTGACGACGGATATCAGCAAGGTCAGCGAGCCGCTGCATAGGGCGCTGGCGGCGGATGCCTAATTATTTCCACCCAGCAGCTCTCTTATCTTCATCACCAGCTCTGTCTTGGTGATAGGGATGCCCATGATCTTATGATAGCCTTGGGCGTCTATGAAGAATTGATCGCGGATGATCTTGATGAGCTGTCCGTTGTTGATCTCGGGGATCAGCACCTGTTTGAAGTTGCGGAGCAGCTCGCCAAGGTTGGCGGGGAAGGGCCGCAGGTGGCGCAGGTGGGCATGGGATACGGCATAGCCTTGCTGCTGCAGCTCGGATACGGCGCTTTTGATAGAACCGTAAGTGCTGCCCCAGCCGAGCACCAGCAGGTCGCCATGTTCGGGGCCGCTGTCCAGTTTTTGATGGGGGATGTGGTCGGCGATGCGGGCGATCTTCTCTTCGCGGATCTTCACCATGAGCTGGTGGTTTTCCGGATCGTAGCTGACGTTGCCGGTGACATTCTGTTTTTCCAGTCCGCCGATACGATGTTCCAGTCCAGGCGTTCCGGGGATGGCCCAGGGGCGCACCAGCTTTTCGTCGCGCAGGTAGGGCTGGAATTTCTCTTCGTCGGCGCCCAGCTCCGTTTTGAACTTGACTTCTATGGGGGGAAGGTCATCGCTATTAGGGAACTTCCATGGCTCGGCGCCGTTGGCGATATAGCCGTCGCTGAGGAAGATAACGGGTGTCATATGCTGTACGGCGATGCGTACGGCTTCGTAGACAGCGCTGAAGCAGTCGCTGGGCGTAGAGGCGGATATCACGGGCATGGGGCATTCTCCGTTGCGGCCGTAGTAAGCCTGTAGGAGATCGCTCTGCTCTGTTTTCGTCGGCAGGCCGGTGGAGGGACCGCCGCGTTGGATATCGCAGATGAGCAGGGGTATCTCCAGCATAACGGCCAGGCCCATGGCTTCCGCCTTGAGGGCCATGCCCGGACCCGAGGTCGTGGTGACGCCCAGCGAGCCGCCATAGGCGGCTCCGATCGCGGCCGTGATGCCGGCGATCTCGTCTTCGGCCTGGAAGGTGCGTACGCCAAAGGACTTATGCCGGCTCAGCTCGTGCAGGATGTCGCTGGCGGGGGTAATAGGATAGGAGCCGAGGAAGAGGGGCAGCCCGCTTTTTTGGGAGGCGGCGATCAACCCGTAGGTGAGCGCCTGGTTGCCCATGATGGAACGGTAGACGCCGGGGGCCATCTTCGCCTTCTCCACCCGGTAAGTGGTGGTGAAGGCCTCCGTGGTATCGCCATAATTGTAGCCGGCTTTTAGCGCCCGGATATTGCTCTCCAGGATCTCCGGTTTCTTGCCGAACTTATCTTTCAGGAACTGGATGGTATTCTCCATTTCCCGGTTGTACATCCAATACAGAAAGCCAAGGACGAACATATTTTTTGCCCGATCCTTTTCCTTGGTTCCCATGGTGATATCTTTCAGGGCCTCCCGGGTCATCTTGGTCACGTCCATGGGGAAGACAGTATAGCTGTCCAGGGAATGGTCTTCGAGGGGATGGACTCCTTCCGGATAGTTGGCAAGCCGGAGGTTCTTCGAGTCGAAGCCTTCGGTGTTGGCGATGATCTTACCGCCTTTTTTGAGGCCTTTGAGGTTGGCTTTCAGGGCAGCGGCGTTCATCGCCACCAGCACGTCGCATTCGTCACCGGGGGTGAAGACCTTGTCGCTGGAGAAACGGAGCTGGTAGCCGCTGACGCCGGGCAGGGTTCCCTGGGGGGCCCTGATCTCGGCGGGGAAATCGGGGAAGGTGGCCAGGTCGATGCCTAGCATAGCTGTATTGTTAGTGAACTGACTTCCGGTTAATTGCATTCCGTCGCCGGAGTCGCCGGCGAACTTTATGACTACGTCCCGGAGGATCTCTTCTTTTCTGTTCATGGGGCAAAGTTAGGCCAAAAAGGGAGACGGCAGCGCATGGGCCGTCGGGGCTGGACAGGTCGGGGGATAGGCCAGCGGGCCCATAGGCCGGTGGCCGGGCAAGGGACGGGCAGGTCGGCAGCCAACCGGTCGGGCAGGCCACAGGCAGACAGCCAGCAGGCAGGCAGCCGTGCAGGGCTGTCCCTATTCGTACCGCAGCGCTTCGATCGGGTCGAGCCGGGATGCCTTTTGCGCGGGGTAATACCCGAAAAAGACACCGGTGACGGCGCAGACGAGAAACGACAGGACGATGGAAGACTCGGTTACCAGGGTAGGCCAGGAGAGGAATAGGGTGACCAGCCTTGCCGAGGTGATGCCCAGCACCACGCCGAGGAGGCCGCCGGTGATGCTGATCAGGATGGCCTCGGTGAGAAATTGCAGGAGGATATCTACTCCTCTGGCACCGATGGACATGCGCAGGCCGATCTCCCGGGTCCGTTCGGTCACCGACACATACATGATATTCATAATGCCTATGCCGCCTACCAGGAGCGAGATACCGGCGATGGCCGCGAGCAGGATCGTCAGCAGCTGGCTGGTGGAGCTAAAGGTGTTAATTAGCTCCTGCATGGTCCGGACGGCGAAATCGTCTTCGTCGGTGGACTTGAGCCGGTGCGATATCCGAAGGATGTTGGAGATCTCGTCCGAGGCGGCGGTAGTAGTGCCTTCGCTGGTGGCGGAAGCATAGATGTTCTGGACGTAGATGGTGGAGTTGGCCGAGGCGAGGATGCGGCGCTGTACGGTGGTGAATGGCGCGATGATCACGTCGTCCTGGTCCTGGCCGAAGGCGCTTTCCCCTTTGGTGGCAAGTGTGCCGATCACCATGAGGGGGACATTGCCGAAGCGGATGTATTTCCCGATGGGGGATTCTCCGTTGGGGAAGAGGTTGGTAATGACTGTCTGGCCCAGCAGGCAGACCTTGTTTTGGGTCTGGTCATCCCGGTCGGTGAAGGCGAGGCCGTCCTGTATCGGCCACTGGCGGATGACGCTGAGATAGCTGGACTCGACGCCCTGGATGGTGGTAGGCCAGTTGCTGTTGCCGTAGATGGCCTGGCCTTTGGCGTTGGCCATTGGCGTGACGGCGCTGAGGTCGGGCGCCTGCTTCTGGAGCACTTTTACGTCATCCAGCGTAAGGGTCTGCACGGTGGTAGCGTCGAGGCGGGCGCCTGCAGAGATATTGCTGTTGGGTCGGATGATGATCATATTGGAGCCCATGCCGGACAGCGCCTGCTGGATGCTTTGCTTGGAGCCCTGACCGATGGCCACCATGGCGATCACCGAGGCGACGCCGATGATGATTCCCAGCATGGTCAGGAAGGCCCGGAGCTTATTTCTCTGGAGGGCCTTCCACGCGATCCGGAGGAGGTTGAAGAAGCTCATGGTGTAACTTTTTTTCCGATGGGCCTTCGGCCCCCGAGGTTAATAATCTTCCGATTTCGGCAGGGACGCCAATACTTCCCTGGCGGATTTCCTGTTCTCATTGAAGCTGTCTTTCATGACCCTGCCGTCTTTTAGCATGATGGTCCGGCTGCTGAAGGCGGCGATATCGGGTTCATGGGTGACGAATACGATGGTGCTGCCCTGTTCGTTGAGCTCCTGGAGCAAGGCCATTATACTATACGAGCTGCGCGAGTCCAGGTTGCCCGTCGCCTCGTCTGCGAGGATCATCACCGGGTGGTTGACGAGGGCCCTGGCGATGGCTACGCGCTGCTGCTGGCCGCCGGAGAGCTGGTTGGGGGTGTGATCCAGCCGGTCCCCCAGGTTGACGGCCTGCAAAGCCTTGACTGCCCTCTCCTTCCTTTCGCGTGCGGTTATCTGCGGGTTATACAGCAGGGGAAGCTCTACGTTCTCGAGGGCCGAGGTCCGGGGCAGCAGGTTATAGGCCTGGAAGACGAAACCAATCTTAAGGTTTCTCAGCTTCGCCAGCTCGTTGCGGCCCAATTTTTTTATATCGACCCCGTCCAGCAGATAGGTGCCTTCGCTTGGCTTGTCCAGGCAGCCTAAGGTATTGAGCAGGGTGGTCTTCCCGGAGCCGCTGCTACCCATGATCGTGAGGAACTCGCCGGCAGTCACGTCGAAGGAAACGCCTTTGAGGGCCCGCACGGTCTCCGAGCCCATACGGAATTCGCGTTTTATGTCTTTTAGTTCCAGTATTTTCTGATCGCTCATGGATTTGTTTTTTTGGCTCCGCTGCCGCTACCGCCACCGGCGCCGCCTGTACCCCGGCCGCT
>JAMFRX010000552.1 GCA_026224995.1 Puia dinghuensis | reverse complement strand
TGTGTGACAAGGTAGGGGCGAAGAATGCCTGGGGTTTCGACATGAGCGCTGCCTGTTCGGGTTTTTTGTATGCCTTGACGAGCGGTGCGATGTACATTGAGAGCGGCCGGTACAAGAAGGTCGTGGTAGTAGGAGCGGACAAGATGAGCAGCATCGTCGACTACAGCGACCGCACTACCTGCATTATTTTCGGTGACGGCGCCGGCGGGGTTTTGCTGGAGCCCAATTATGAGGGTTATGGCGTGCTGGACAGCATTTTGAAAAGCGATGGCAGCGGGCGAAATCATCTGCACATGAAGGCGGGCGGGTCCCTGCGGCCGGCCAGCTATGAGACTGTTGCCGCGAAAGAGCATTTTATCTACCAGGAAGGACAAGCCGTTTTTAAGTTTGCCGTGAAGGGCATGGCGGACGTAAGCGCCGAGCTTATGGCGCGGAATAATCTGAATGCCGACGATATCAGCTGGCTGGTGCCACACCAGGCCAACAAGCGCATCATCGATGCGACTGCTCACCGGATGGGGCTGTCCGAAGAGAAGGTGATGATCAATATCCAGCGTTATGGCAATACGACGGCGGGGACTATTCCGCTTTGCATCTGGGATTGGGAGGACAAGCTGAAGAAGGGGGACAACCTGGTGCTGGCTGCCTTCGGCGGCGGATTTACCTGGGGCGCCACGCTGGTGAAGTGGGGGCATTGATTTTAACTACTATGGAAAATATTGATATAAGGAGAGCGGTGCGGGAAGATTGTCCGCGCCTGCTGGAGTTGATCCATGAACTGGCGCTCTTCGAGAAGGCTCCGCAGGAGGTCACGGTCACTGTCGAACATTTTACGGAAAGCGGTTTCGGCGACCAGCCGGTGTGGTGGGCGTTTGTCGCGACCGTGAACGGGCGTGTGGAAGGGTTTGCCCTGTATTATATCCGTTACAGTACCTGGAAGGGGCAGCGGCTATACCTTGAAGACCTTATCGTGACCGAGGAAATGCGCGGCAAGGGATTGGGTAAGCTCTTGTTCGACCGGCTGATGGTGGAAGTCCGGGAAAAGCATTTTTCCGGTATGGTATGGCAGGTGTTGGACTGGAATGAACCGGCCATCAATTTCTATAAAAAATATGCCGCCCAATTTGATGCCGGCTGGATCAATTGTTCGGTCAGCGCTTATTAGCTTACTCCATCTACCTGCATTTCCTTGTCGATCTTCTGGATTAGTCCCTGCAATACTTTTCCTGGTCCTATTTCGGTGAAATGCGATGCGCCGTCGGAGATCATGGCCCGTACCGATTGCGTCCACCGTACGGCGCCGGTAAGCTGATCGATAAGGTTGTGTTTGATCTCGTCTTTGGCAACTACGGCCTTGGCTGCAACATTCTGATAGACGGGGCAGGTAGGGTTATAAAAAGTCGTTTTTTCGATGGCTATGGTAAGCTCTTCGGCAGCAGGGGCCATAAAGGGGGAGTGAAATGCACCGTGTACAGGGAGAAGCAATGCCCTTTTGGCGCCAGCCGCCTTCATTTGCTGGCAGGCTAATTCTACCGCTTTTACTGATCCGCTGATCACCAACTGTCCCGGGCAATTATAATTGGCGGGAACGACGATCTCTCCCGTCTCGTTGCTAACAAGCGTACAGATCTCTTCGACCTTTTGATCCTCCAGGCCCAGGATGGCGGCCATGGCTGAAGGGGCTTTTTCGCAGGCATGCTGCATGGCGCGGGCGCGGGCGGCGACCAGTTGCAATCCATCTTCGAAGCTCAGCACTCCACATGCCACCAATGCAGAGAATTCACCCAGGGAATGGCCTGCCACCATTTCCGGCCTGATATTTTCAATGCCTTTAAAGGCGACGACTGAATGCAGGAAAATAGCCGGCTGTGTAACTTTCGTTTGCCGCAGGTCTTCCTCCGTTCCCGAGAGCATGATATCGGAGATACGGAATTCCAATATCTCATTAGCCTGTTCGAACAGTTTTTTCGCGAAAGCGCTATTCTCATAAAGGCTTTTACCCATTCCGGGGAACTGCGATCCCTGACCTGGGAAGACATATGCATGCTTCATACTAACAATTTAAGGCGGCAAATATGCCACAAAGCACCGACTCAACGAAAAAATAATTTTTCATTGATGATCAATGCAGGTTGGAAGAGATCAATTTCGTGAACTCGGCTCGGGTTTCGTTCTTTTCGAATTCGCCCCAGAAGGCAGAGGTCGTCGTGACTGAATTTTGTTTTTGAACGCCGCGCATCATCATGCAAAGGTGCGAGGCTTCGATGACCACGGCTACACCCAGCGGGTTGAGGGTCTCTTTGATCGCATGCAGGATCTGGGTGGTCAGCCGTTCCTGCACCTGCAGGCGTCTGGCATATACATCCACCACGCGGGCGATCTTGCTGAGTCCCGTTATCCAGCCATTGGGGATATAAGCCACGTGCGCTTTTCCGAAGAAAGGGAGCATGTGATGCTCGCAGAGGCTATACAGTTCGATGTCTTTCACCAGGATCATCTCGCTGACCTCCTCGTGGAATTTGGCCGAATTGAGTATGGCATGTGCGTCCAGGCCGTACCCTTGTGTAAGGAACTGCATGGCTTTTGCCACGCGTTCAGGTGTTTTGACCAGCCCTTCGCGGGAGGAGTCTTCGCCCAACAGGTCGAGCGATCCCTTGTACTTCTCGGTGAGCGCGCTGGTAATTTCCTCGTCGTATTTTTCGATTTTCGTATAAGCCATGCGTCCGGTATTTGTTTGGTTTAGTCCTGCTCAGGCAGGGTATTCTACAAAATTCCTTTCTGTTTCGTACAACCGTATTTTCAGCTCCAGCTTCGCGGGGATCCGAGCGCGCAGCAGATCGTAGATGACAATGGCGATGTGCTCTGCGGTAGGGTTAAGGTCGCGAAAGTATTCCGTGTCCAGGTTGAGGTTCTTGTGGTCGAACCGTTCCAGCACTTCTTCGGCCGTGATGCGTGACAGCACTTTCATGTCCATGACGTAGCCTGTCTCGGGGTCGGGTGTGCCGGTTACTTTTACGATTAGCTCGTAATTGTGGCCGTGGTAGTTCGGGTTGCTGCATTTACCGAAGACCTCGGCATTTTTCCGGTCATCCCAGGCGGGATTGAAGATGCGATGCGCCGCGTTGAAGTGCTCCTTCCGAAAGACTGCTACTTTTTTCATTTGATGCGCTTTAGGTGCCGAAATATTCAACATAGATCTGCGGGGTTTCATAGAGCTTTATACCGTGCAGCTGCACCCCCGCCGGGATATGCGGCTGCAGCTGTTGCCAGATGCCTATGGCCAGGTTTTCTGTGGAGCACATCTTGTCTTTTAAGAAGTCGACGTCGAGGTTAAGGTTCTTATGATCGAGCTTTTCTATCACTTGATCGCGGATGATCTCCCCCAGCTTTTTCACGTCGAATAAAAAGCCGGTATCGGGGTCGGGGTCGCCTTTTATGGTGACGTATAGCTCATAGTTATGCCCATGCCAGTTCTCGTTGGCACATTTGCCAAAGACTTCTTCGTTCTTTTCCTTACTCCAGCCCGGATTGTAGAGTTTATGAGCCGCATTAAAATGTTCCAGGCGCGTGAGATACACCATAGACTAGCATAAAAATTTCCGCAAAGGTAATACTTAGGAACCGGATATTTGCAGTATGTATATCCTACTGGCGGCCGCCACAACGTTTGAGATCCAGCCTACTATAGAAGCGCTGTATGGGGAGCAAGGGTACCGCATCGGGGAACCGGGTAGAGTTGCGGGCCATCACATAGAGCCGCTGATCACAGGGGTCGGCGGGGTAGCCACGAGCTATTCGCTTATGCGACAGATTGGTAAGGGCAGGCCGGACCTTATTATCCAGGCCGGCATTGCGGGTTGCCTGACGGGTAAGCAGCCTGGTGAGGTGCTGGCAGTGAGCGAGGACGAGCTGGCGGATATCGGGGTCTGGGAGGAGGGCCGTTTCAAGTCCCTTTTCGAGATGAAGCTGGCGGATGGGGATGGTTTCCCTTTTAGCAGGGGGCTGCTGGTAAATCCTTACCGGCGGTTGCTGGCACTCACTGGTTTGGAGTCTATAGGTGCGCTGACGGTGAATGAAATAACTACCGATGCCGAGAGGATCCGCTGGTATCAACAAAATACGACCGCGGTTGTTGAGAGCATGGAAGGTGGCCCGCTCCACTACGTATGCCTGCAGGAGGGTATACCTTTTTTGCAGCTGCGATCGGTGTCGAATACGGTAGGAATAAGGGATAAGACAAAATGGGATATCCGTTCGGCCATCGCCCGGCTTAATGCGCAGCTGGGCTTGTTGTTGGAAAGGCCGGAGCTTAATGAGGATATACTTTCTCAAAACTGAAAAACGATAATTCATGCGATTCTCATTGGGATTTAGTCCCTGCCCGAATGATACGTTCATCTTCGATGCGCTGGTGAACAAGAAGATCGATACAGAAGGTCTGGATTTCAATGTGGTGCTGGAGGATGTGGAGACCTTGAACCAGTGGGCCATGCAGGGGAAATTGGATATCTCCAAAATAAGCTATGGCGTGCTGCCGCTGGTGTTGGACCGGTATGAGCTGCTGGATGCCGGCGGGGCGTTGGGAAAGGGGGTTGGGCCGTTGCTGATCTCCAGGGAGCCTATTCCGCTGGCGGCCATCGACGAGTGCAGGATAGCCATTCCCGGCCAGCGGACTACTGCGAATCTTTTATTCTCTGTTGCTTTTCCCGAAGCCCGGAACAAGCAGTATATGGTCTTCTCCGGCATCGAGGAGGCCGTCCTCTCCGGGGCGGTCGACTGCGGGGTCATCATTCATGAGAACCGTTTTACGTACCAGCAGAAGGGGCTGTTCAAGGTAATGGACCTGGGTGAGTATTGGGAAAAGGAGACCGGAGCGCCGATCCCGTTGGGGGGCATTGTGCTGAAGCGGGGGCAGGATGCGGCACTGGGAAAGCAGGTGAACCGGCTTATCCGGAAGAGCCTGGAATATGCATTCGAACGGTATCCCGAGCTGCCGGACTATGTAAAGGGGCATGCGCAGGAGATGGACGAGAAGGTAATGCGGCAGCATATCGACCTTTATGTCAATAACTATTCACTTTCGCTTGGCGAAGAGGGACAAAAGGCCGTCGATATATTGCTGCAGACTTATGCACGCATCAATGGGAAGCCGGCAGGTGTACTTTAACGGGCAAGCGCGGCACCATAGACATCCAGGGCTCTTTTCCTGGCCAGCTCATGGTCAACCATGGGGAGCGGGTAGGTTAGCTCCTCTATTTCCGGCACCCAGTGGCGGATATATTTTCCTTCGGGATCGAATTTTTTGGCCTGGAGGGTCGGGTTGAAGACCCGGAAATAGGGTGCGGCATCGCAGCCGCTGCCGGCCGCCCACTGCCAGCCGCCGTTGTTGGCTGCCAGGTCGTAATCCAGCAGTTTTTCCGCGAAATATGCTTCGCCCCAACGCCAGTCGATGAGCAGGTGCTTGGCGAGGAAGGAGGCTACTACCATCCGCACGCGGTTATGCATGAAACCGGTGGCATTGAGCTCCCGCATGCCGGCGTCTACGAGTGGGTACCCTGTCTGGCCGGCGCACCATTTTTCAAATTCCTTTTCATTATTGCGCCAATTGATAGCGTCATAGGCCGGCCTGAAGGCTTTCCCGCGGCCCACGTGCGGGAAATGCCAGAGGATCATATGGTAGAAGTCGCGCCAGATGAGCTCGTTCAGCCAGGTGTCGCTGAGCCCGGTAGTCTTGCGGGCCAGGGTGCGGATGCTCACGGTGCCAAAACGCAGGTGCAGTCCCAGCCGGCTGGTGCCATGGATGCCGGGGTAGTCTCGCTGTTCCTTGTATTTTTTTAGCAGGTCGGCCTTAACGGACGCGGGGGGGAAGGGTTCGCCCGTCGCCGTGAATCCCATGGATGCCCGGGAGGGTATGGGCTGCGGGGCGTGCGGGCG
>JAMFRX010000063.1 GCA_026224995.1 Puia dinghuensis | reverse complement strand
CCGGTCCAATCCCTCCATTCATCTAAAAGTTGTAAGCTTTCGACGATTCCCGATTAGTTTTGATACGGTCAAGATAAAGGAGACCCGACTTGAAGAAACTTACCGTACAGATCGTTATTCATATCGCAGCATGGCTTTGCTTCCTGCTGCTGCCCTTCCTTTTCTACCCCCGGCCCAGGGACATGGACCTCGCTTTTTTCCAGGAACATTATTTCACCACCTTCTTTATCGTCAACAACGGCTTTCTTATCGCTTTTTATTATCTCAACACCTACGTGTTCATACCCCGCCTGCTGGATGAGAAGAGATTCCTGTTCTACGCCGCCCTCCTTTTATCCCTGCTGATCTTTTACTGCACCCTTCCCCGCATCTATCACGCTCTGTTCCCGGGTGCATCGCCCTTCAGCGGGATCCAAACTGGCCGTCCATCGGGAACGGGTTTCAATGGCGGCCAACCCGGGCGCCAGGGACCACCCCGGGTCCGGCCCGTCGTCAGCGCCGCGAATCTCGCCGTTTTCCTCATGGTCTTCGTATTCAGCACCGGCATCCGCGTCATCAACCAATGGCTCCGCTCCGAACAACGCAACAAGGAGATCGCAAACGAAAAGCTCAAGGCCGAGCTTTCATTCCTAAAGGCACAGATCAACCCCCACTTTCTTTTCAATACCCTGAATAATATTTACGCCCTGGCCACCGCCCAGTCCGAACACACCGCCGCCGCCGTGATGAAGCTCTCCAGCATCATGCGCTACGTTCTCACAGAAGCACGGAACGACCTCGTTCCGCTGGAAAAAGAGATCCAGTTCACCTCGCACTACATCGAACTCCAAAAGATGCGGCTCACCGATAAGACCATCATCGAATTCAGCGTCCGCGGCGAACCCCTCGGACATCAGATCGCCCCGCTCCTGCTGCTGCCTTTCGTGGAGAACGCCTTCAAATACGGCATCAGTACCCGCGAACGCAGCCCCATCAATATCTTATTGGAAATAAAGAACAATTCGTTGTATTTTAGTATTTGCAACCAGAAACACATCAACACCATGCTGCGCGTGTCGGACAATACAGGCATCGGCATCAACAATACCAAACGCCGGCTCGATCTGTTTTACGAAGACCGCTATTCGCTGGATATCCAGGACAAAAGCAATGAATTTATTGTTCACTTAAAAGTCCCAGTCTAGTAATGTTAACGTGTATAGCCATCGACGATGAACCCCTCGCGCTGGAGGTCCTGAAGAAATACATCGCCAAGATCTACTTCCTCGACCTGAAAGGCGTCTTCACCGACCCCTTCGAGGCCCAGAAACAAATGGATACCGCCCCCGTGGACATCCTCTTCCTGGACATCCAGATGCCCGATATCAACGGCATCGAATTCTCCCGGATCATCAACAAAAAGAATACCGCCGTCGTCTTTACCACCGCCTACAGCGAATATGCCGTGGACGGCTTTAACGTCGATGCCATCGACTACCTGCTGAAGCCTATCGAGTACGACCGCTTCCTGAAATCCGTCTATAAGGCCAAGGAATATGTCGACTACCTCACCAGCCAGGAACTGCAGGAAGGCTATATCTTCGTGAAATCGGATTACCAGATGGTCAAGGTCAACCTAAAAGAGATCCTTTATATCGAAGGTCTCGACGACTATATAAAAATATATCTCCCGGGCAAATCGATCCTCACCCTCATGACCCTCAAGACCATCGCGCAGAAGCTCCCCGCACGGGAATTCATCCGCGCGCATCGCAGCTATATCGTGCCTATCAGCAAGATCGAGCATATCAGCAAGAGCAAGATCAAGATCGCGGACAAAGAGATACCCATCGGCGTTAGCTACAGCGAAGGCTTTTTCGCAGCGATGGAGAATAAGCTCAATTGATCGGCATTGGCCCCGCCTTCGGACCGGGCCAATGCCTGTTTACCATGAATTTTCCGCCGTTCACCGATACTTCCCCCCTCCATCCCCTCTTCACGCAACCCGCGTCGGGTCTTATACGTATTGTAAAATGCCGGTAAGGTAGATACCGGCATAGGACCAGTTTTTTCATAGTAGATTTTAAGTTAAGGTTGAGGCCACTGGTTAGTGGTTAGTTTTTTCCTAAATTGCTTGCGATTAAGTCACTTAATTCGCAAGCAATTATTTTTTATGGAATTCCTACAGCAGCTTCATATCGGCACCGAGAACGCCGGTACCTCCACAGGTACCGCCTGGCTCCCTTCTACGGCGCCTGCCTTCGAATCTTTCTCCCCCGTGGACGGGCGGCGTATCGCCGCCGTCACCGCTACCGATAAAGCCGCCTACGAAGCCGTGGTCACGGCAGCCGGTCGGGCATTCACAGAATGGCGCCTCTGGCCGGCCCCCCGCCGCGGGGAAGTCGTCCGCCAGATCGGCGAGGCCCTGCGTCGTAACAAGCCGGCCCTGGGATCGCTGGTCTCCTACGAGATGGGCAAGAGCCTGCAGGAAGGATATGGCGAAGTCCAGGAGATGATCGACATCTGCGATTTTGCCGTAGGCCTCTCCCGGCAGCTGCACGGACTGACCATGCACAGCGAACGTCCCGCCCACAGGATGTACGAGCAGTGGCATCCCCTGGGCGTAGTGGGTATCATCTCCGCCTTTAACTTCCCCGTGGCCGTCTGGAGCTGGAACACCATGCTGGCCTGGGTCTGTGGCAATACCTGTATCTGGAAGCCCAGCGAGAAGACGCCCCTGTGCGCCCTGGCTTGCCAGCATATCGTAGAAGCCGTTTTCGCCGCCAATGGCGTCCCCGAAGGCGTCAGCGGCCTGATCAACGGCGGCCGCGAGATTGGCGAATGGCTGGCCGCGGATACCCGTATCCCCCTTCTTTCCGCCACCGGCTCCACCCGTATGGGCAAGGCCGTAGGCACGGCCGTGGCGGCCCGCCTCGGCAGATCCATCTTAGAGCTGGGCGGCAACAACGCCATCATCGTTTCCGCCGACGCCGACCTCAACATCGCCATCATCGGCGCCGTCTTCGGCGCAGTCGGGACCGCCGGCCAACGCTGCACGACCACCCGCCGCCTCATCATACAGGAAGAGATCTATGATCACGTAAAGGACAAATTAGCGACCGTATACGGCCAATTACGCATCGGTGACCCCCTCGACGAAAAGAACCATGTGGGCCCGCTTATAGACAAGGACGCAGTGAACAGCTACCTCAAGGCCATCGAGACGGGTAAAAGCCAGGGCTGCCGCTTCCTGGTGCAAGGAGAAGTGCTGGCCGGCGACGGATTCGAAAGCGGCTGCTATGTCCGTCCCTGTATCGCCGAAGCCGACCCCTCCTATCCCATAGTGGCCCAGGAGACCTTCGCCCCCATCCTCTACCTCCTGCGCTATAAGACCCTGGAAGAGGCGATCGCGATCCAGAACGGCGTGCCCCAGGGCCTGTCCTCCTCCATTATGACCCTGAACCTGCGGGAAGCCGAACGGTTCCTCTCGGCCGCCGGCAGCGACTGCGGCATCGCCAACGTCAACATCGGCACCAGCGGCGCCGAGATCGGCGGCGCCTTCGGCGGGGAAAAAGAGACCGGAGGGGGCAGAGAGAGCGGCAGCGACGCCTGGAAAGCCTATATGCGGCGCCAGACCAACACGATCAACTACTCCACTCAATTGCCTTTGGCTCAGGGAATAAAATTCGATCTTTAAGCCCCGGCCGCCGCAAAATAATACGGTGGATAGTTCGTTATATCGCCGATGGTCTATCTGCAGTTATGAAAAAATGGCTACCTCTTTTTCTTTTATTGGTCAACATCGGCGGCAGCGGCTTGCAGGCCCAGGTAAGATTGGGCTTCCTTGGTGGTATCCACTCGGCTAAAATACTGGAAACCAACAATATACCTGGATGGGATAGCACGACTAAGCCCTTCAACAAGCAACGCACCGGTTTCGAGCTCGGCGTAATGGTTGACGTCCCCATCGGCCATAGCCGCTTCTACTTCCAGCCCTCCATCACCTATATCACCAAAGGCCGCACCTTTAAGCAGAATAACGATTCTCTCGCCGCCCTGGCCACCGACACCGTCTACAACAAACAAAGCCTCAAGCTTGGCTATGTAGAGATCCCGCTAAACATCACCTATAAGATACCCTTCACCGCCAATCGCCACAACAAGCTATTCGTGAGCGCAGGCCCCTATTTCGGCTTTTTCTACAAAGGCAATATCACCACCGAAAGCCTCACCAGCAGCACCAGCGAATACAGCAACACCACCGAACCCGTCGCCGTAGGAAAAGGCCCGGATACCTACAAGACCCTGGACGTGGGCGTCAATGCCAGGGCCGGCATTGAAATGGGCAATGTGTTCATCAGCGGCTATTTCAGCCGCGGCCTCACCAATTTTTATAATGCTCCCTATACCGGAACCTTCCACCACCAGGTGGCAGGCATCTCCGTAGGCATCTGGCTGTCGTCCTCGGGCCCGGCCACACCGCTGCGTAAAAAAGATACCGACCATGATGGCATCAACGACGAAGAGGACGAATGCCCCCTTCAGCCCGGCACTCCGGCCTGGCACGGCTGCCCCGTCCCGGATACCGACCACGATGGCGTCGACGACGAACACGACTCCTGCAGGACCATTCCCGGCGTAGCCCGCTTCAACGGCTGCCCCATTCCCGACACCGACCACGACGGCATCGACGACGAACACGACTCCTGTCCCACCGTGCCCGGCCTCGCACGCTACAATGGCTGCCCTATACCGGACAGGGATCACGACGGCCTGAACGACGAGGTGGACAAATGCCCGGACAGCGCCGGCCCTGTGGAAAATCATGGTTGCCCCTTGCCCGTCCCCGTGCCGGAGATCAGGAAGGAACAAACGGACCAGATCAACTTTATCGCCCACAATGTACTCTTCAACCCGGGAAGCGATAGGCTGACGGACGGCTCCTTCACGGCTCTCGACCAGCTGGCGACCCTCTTGCTCGCACACCCCGGCTGGCATCTCACTATCGAAGGCTATACCGATAACTCTGGCCTTCCGGAAAAGAACCTTCAGCTGTCCAGCAAACGCGCGGGCGCCGTCAAAGTCTACCTCATGAGCAAGGGCGTCCCCGATGCCCGGCTGACCGCCACCGGCTTCGGCCAACAGAACCCGATCGCCGACAATAGGACGCCTAAAGGAAAGGCCGCCAACCGGCGCGTAGAATTGAGGCTCAGCCTTGAGAAATGACAATTTTAACAAAGCAATAAAACCATTCCTGTAATTTTTGGCACCCAATAGCGCTCAATCCCGTATTTTGAGGTTTGAACGATTCAACAGGATTGAACATACACATGAAACTAAAAACAACGAAAATGATTTGTCGCTTGCGAAGCTTGAACGGATGGATGCTGGTGATGCTGTTAGGTTGCTCGCCATTGATGATGTTTGCCCAGGGTACTTCTGCTAAGACCGAGCTGCCGAAAGGCTGGCACCTGCTGGATAAAGAGAAGGATGGGTTCGACGGGATAAGCCTGAACAAGGCCTATGATTTTGTAAAGATCAAGAAATTGAAGAGCAAGACCGTGCTCGTAGCGGTCATCGACTCGGGCGTAGATACCCTCCACGAAGATCTGAAGGACGTCCTTTGGGTCAATACCAAAGAGATCCCCGGCAACGGCATCGACGACGATCATAACGGCTATGTCGACGATATCCATGGCTGGAATTTCATCGGCGGCAAGGACGGGACCAATGTAAACGACGACTCACAGGAAGAAGCCCGCGTCTACTATTCCTATAAGACGACCTTCGACAAGCCCGGCCTGGACACTACCAGCTTCAACGCCGACGACAAGGATAATTATCATATGTGGATAAAGGCCCGCAAGACCATCTTAGGTGACGGCACCGACAACGGCATTGACCTCTATAGTCTGCACCGCGCTCTGACGGCCAGTATCAAGAGCGACAGCATCCTGCAGCAGGCCATGGGGAAGATCGAATACACCGGCAACGACCTGGATACCTTCCAGACCCGGACCTCGGAAAGCAAAAGCGCCAAAAACTGGTTCCTTTATATGTTCAAGGCGAACAAGATCATGGACATGAGCAACAAGACCTTTATCTCCGAGTTCACGGAAGAGGTCGACGAACAGGATAAAAAAGCCGCCGTCAAGGAAACCGCTCCCAAAGACTACCGCGGCGAAATAGT
>JAMFRX010000551.1 GCA_026224995.1 Puia dinghuensis | reverse complement strand
CTGATCCGCTATCCTTCCGATGCCCTGACCTATAAGCTCATCGATGGCCTGCGTTATGACGACGAAGTGAAGGACGAGATGCGGCAGAAGCTGAGTGTCGACGCCCATGGCTGGATCAATTTCGTTCCATTGGGCAAGTATGCCAAGGCCGTTAACTTCAAGGCCACTGGGAAGGACAAGATCAGCCTTATCTATGCGGAAGGAGATGTGGTCGACGGCAAAGGTGAAAAGGACGAGATAGGCTCCGACACCTATCGGTGGCTGATCCGCAAGGCGCGGTTGGATAAAGATGTCAAGGCCATCGTCATCCGCGTGAACTCCGGCGGAGGCAGCTCGCTGGCCAGCGAGGACATCTGGCGCGAGGTCACGCTGGCGCGTCAGGATAAGCCTGTGGTCGTCAGCTTCGGCGATGTGGCGGCCTCCGGCGCGTACTATCTCTCCTGCAATGCCGACAGCATATTCGCCCTTCCGGGCACTATAACGGGCTCCATTGGGGTCTTCACCATCATTCCCAATCTGCAGGGATTTTTTAAGAACAAGCTGGGTGTGACTTTCGATGGGGTAAAGACGGCGCCCGAGGCCGACATGATCCCGACGACGCGGCCGCTCTCGGCGGCGGAGCGTGTTCTGGTGCAGGATGCCGTAGACACGATCTATACCACTTTCAAGACCAGGGTCGCCGATGGCCGTAAGAAGGACATGGGGTATGTCGACAGCATCGCCCAGGGGCGGGTGTGGAGCGGTACGCTGGGGCTTTCGCTTGGGCTGGTCGACAGGATCGGCACGCTGCAGGACGCCATCGACTGCGCCGCAAGAATGGCGAAGACCAATGACTACAGATTAGTGGAATACCCGGAGCCCAAAAGCTTTCTGGACAGGATACTGGGCACCTACAAGCGCTCTACGAGCGTGAAGGCTGCCGTCAAAGCAGAGATAGGGGAGGAGGGTTACAAGACCTGGATCACGCTCAAAAAAGTAAAAAGTATGATCGGAACCACCCAGACCAGGTTGCCGTTCGATCTGGACATAGAATAATTTATGGCAAACAACTACAACCAGCTTCGGGCGATGCTGGCTATCGCCAAGGGCAGCTTCAAGGCGATATTGAGAAATCCTTCTGCCGTGGCCTTCAGCTTTGGCTTTCCGCTGATCTTCATCCTTGTCTTTGGTTTCATTGGCGGCGGCGCGCCGACGATATCCGTAGCGCTGGCCAATCAGCGGGATACTTCCACCCGGGTGATACAAGGCTTGCTGAAGAATCCCATGATCCGGCTGACGGACGATCACGATACGGCTGCCATCCACAATGATCTTGTCAGAGGGAGGATCGCCGCTATCCTGTTCGTGGACTCGGCCCGTTCCGCGGCGGGGTTCATGCAATATACCATAAGCACACAGACCTCTTCTGCCAGCGGCGACAAGTACCCTATCCTGAAAGCGGCGCTGGCGCATGTGCTGGAATATGCCGTAGAAGGAAATATGCCGGTCCAATACAGGCCGATCATCATTACCGAGCTGCCGCAGATACCGGGCCGTCAGTATTCCATGATCGATTTCATTCTCCCGGGGATGTTGGGTTTTTCGTTGCTAAGCGCCGCCGTCTTCGGGGTTGCCTTCCTGTTCTTCAGCCTCCGGCAGCAGCTGGTGCTGAAGCGGTACTATGCCACGCCCATCGGCAAGCGGTATATCGTGCTCGGGGAAGGGCTTTCCCGGGTCGTCTTTCAGCTGATCACGGCCGTAGTCATCATCGGTCTCGGAAAGCTCGTCTTTCATTTTACGCTGGTGCATGGCTGGATCACGTTTGCGGAGATGCTGCTGCTGAGCTTATTTGGTCTCATCGTCTTCATGGGCTTCGGCTTTATCATCAGCAGCGTTGCCAAGAGTGAGAGCACCATCCCGCCCTTCGCCAATCTGTTCACCCTGCCCCAGTTCCTGCTTGGAGGCACGTTCTTTTCGACCCAGGCTTTTCCCAAGTGGCTGCAAAATATCTGTGAGATCCTGCCGCTGAAGCAGCTCAACGACGCCATGCGACATGTGGCCTTCGAAGGGGCGCATCTCACCGACTGCTGGAAGCAGCTGGGTATCCTGGCCATCTGGGGAATAGCGACCTATGCCGTTGCCGTTCGGGTTTTTAAATGGGAATAAACGACCAGCTCTATGCGATTCATCCGGTTTCTATTTATTGCCGCCATCGGCCTGTT
>JAMFRX010000550.1 GCA_026224995.1 Puia dinghuensis | reverse complement strand
GGCGCAAGGTAGCTATAGGGGCGAATATTTGTGAATCCCGAATTGGCAAGCATCTCCGCGATATCCTGCCGGATATCTTTCGTCATGTTCTTTTCGTTCTCGCCGTATTGAAAATCAATTTTTACGAGGGGTAAGCCCCAGGCATCTTTCCGGTCCTTGTCCAGGCTCACGGTGTTGTGAAAATAGGGAAGGGTCTCTCCCCATGCGCCCAGCCACATGATCCAGGGTCCGGGACGAAGCAGCTGTTCTTTGAACTGCGGGCCGAAGCCGGGAAGGCGGGCGGTATTCTCTTTCCATTCCGCCCTTCCACCGTGCCCTTGGAGGCCGAAGCCGCGGATATAGTCCTTACGGGCGGGTGTGGCGGAGGTGTTGCGGTAACGGGGAACGTAGAGGCCTACCGGTTTTCTGCCGAAATAGTAATGATCTTCCATTCCCTGAAATTCTGCTTCCGCGCCGGTGCCGGTAAAGTGGTCCATCAGGTTGTGGCCGATCTGGCCGCTTGAATTCCCGAGCCCCTGTGGGAAGGCGGGTGAAACGGATTGAAGGAGAATGGCGGCCGTGGCGATGGTAGATGCGTTTACGAAAATGATCCGGGAATAATATTCGGTGATAGCCTTTGTGTGCGCGTTCATGACACGGACGCCTTTGGCGCGGCGGCTTTGGTCATCGTAAAGGATCTCGGTGACGATGGAGTCCGGCAGCAGCGTGAGATTGCCGGTAGCGGCGGCGGAGGGCAGGGTGGCGCCATTGCTGCTGAAATAGCCGCTGAAGGGGCAGCCTCTTGCACATAGATTGCGATATTGACAGGGGCCTCTGCCGTTCCAGCCCCTGCTGAGGTTGGCCGTCCGGGCGGGTGTCACGATCCTGTCCGGGTAGTGTTCCCGCGTTTTTTTCGAGAAATGCGTTTCGATGCAATTGAGGTCCATGGGCGGCAGGAAGTTTCCATCGGGTAAACCGGCATAGCCTTCTTTTTGCCCGCTGATGCCGACATATGTTTCCACGTAATCATACCAGGGCGCGAGGTCCTTATAGCGTATGGGCCAGTCGACGGCAATACCGTCCTTTTGGTTGGCTTCGAAATCGAGGTCGCTCAGGCGGTAGCACTGTCTGCCCCAGGTGAGCGATCTTCCGCCGACCTGATAGCCGCGTACCCAGGTGAAGGGTTTCTCCTGTATATAGGGGTGCTCGCTATCTTTTACGAAGAAAAGGTCGCTTCCCGCGTCCCCATATGCCGTGCGGATAGGGTTTTCCGTTTTTTCTTTCTCGGTATGATTTAGCCGGTTATCGAAGTCCCAGGGGTTAAGGGAAGCGGTTGGGTAATCGCGGATATGCTGGACATCGCGCCCTCTTTCCAGGACCAGGGTCTTCAATCCTTTTTCGCAGAGCTCTTTAGCGGCCCATCCGCCGCTTATGCCGGATCCGATGACGATAGCGTCGAATTGTTGATTAGGGTTTCCCATGAGTCTTCAGATTAGCTGGTCGCCCAGGATTTTTGACCCGGTTGGAGGGAAGTGCAGCCGTTGTAGCTACCGGGGATATACAGATAGGCCAGGCCTTTGGTGGCGCCGGGCTCGGATGTGCAGTAACCGTAAACCGTATAGTCCTTGAGGATCGTGAAAAACGAGCGCCCGGTGAGCCTGCTTTCTACTTTACCGGCCAGGCCGTGGTATGGGCGGCCCTTTTCTTCGAAGTGCGCAAGCGTGGCGGTTTGATCGGTAGGGTTGCAGGCTTCGTAGGGCTTGCCGAAGGCGTGCCGGCAATGGGCTTGTACGTCCCGCAGGCCGCTGATAAACGTGTTCTGCTCCTTTCTGGGAGTACAGTCAGCCACCATGCGGATGATAAATGGGGCTACCCTGGCTTCGTTTGCCCCGGGGGTATCGCCGGAGGGGATGATCGTCCCGCTAAGGGCGGCCAATAAAGCTGTGTTTTGGCGAAGGTAGTCGAGCTCCGGTTTTTTGGAAAGAGACCACCATTTGTAGGCGGCGCCTGTCATGGCTGCTCCTAAACCGATAGCTGCGATGCGGGAGATTGCTTTGCGCCTGTTCATTCTCTATCAAACATACTGCTTTTTGACGACTTATGCCCGGCGGAAAATAATAAAGAACTGCCTTTTTCGTTAGGGCATAGAAGATTAAATTTGGGCCAAAAACAAGCTGCATGGATCTCGCTTATTTATTCAGGATGCTGTTGAAGAGAAAGTGGATCATCATAGGTGCCTCCTTCCTTGCTTCGCTTGTCGCCTGGATGCTCACCCGGAATGAGCCGAAAGTCTATTTATCGTCCGCCCGGGTTTCTACGGGTTTTGCCGTACCCGATGAAATAAGGGTAGGGGAAAATACCTACAATCCTTTTGATGCCGATGTAAAATTCAGCAATGCGATAAATACCTGGGCTTCTCCTTCCGTGATCAGCCTGCTCTCCTACGAACTTATCCTCCATGACCTTTCCAGTCCCACCCCTTTTCGGACCCTGAATGCGAAGGACAAACAATCTGCGACCTACAAGGATGTGGATCTGGCCCAGGCGCAGAAAGTATTTGCGGACAAGCTCCAGACCATGACGGTGCTAACGAGCTATAAGCCGGACGAGAAAGACCTGCTTGAATTCCTGACGCTTTATGGATACAGCTATAAATACCTGCTCCAAAACGTCGCGATAAGCCAGGTGCCACGCACCGACTATATCGAAGTGGACTGCAAGACGGAGAATCCAGAGCTATCCGCTTTTATCGTGAACCAATTGTTCGATCAGTTTATCCGTTACTACCGGAAGATCCGGAGCACGCAATCGCAGGAGTCTATCGATACCTTGCAAAGCATCATGGAGAAGAAACGGCAGGTCTGGGAAGACAAGAAGAAAATGCTGGATGGAGCCGGATTTGCGGATGCTTCGCTGGAGAACAGCGGCAGGATGGACCTTATCTCCGAATATTCCAAATCCCTGAGCGATGAGGAGAGCAAGCAAACCGACTATTATTATGAGCTGCGCCGGGTCAATCAGAAGCTGGTTTCCATGGGTGTGGTTGAAAGTGGCAAGGGGAGTGGCGCAGTGACGTCGGGCAATGATAATAATGCCAACGAAGAGCTTATTCGGGCGCGGAACGCGATGAACGATGCCTATAGTGAATATCTGAAGACCAATTCGGCGGCGGCGTTGACCAAGTACAACCAGTTGAAGACCGAATACTATTCCAAATTTCCGAATTCCAGGCCTACGACAACGACCAAGCCGGATATGCCCAACAACAAGAACGACCTGTTGGACAAGAAGGCCGATATCGAAGCAAGCATTCAGGCCAGCAACGATAAGATCAAGGACCTGGAGCAGAAGATCGGCGGTCTGAAGGCCAATGTTTCTTCCTCCTCGTCCAAAAATGCCGGTTTGGAATCTTTACAGAGCGAAGCCAAGCTAGCAGAAAAAGACTATTTCGATGCCAAGCAGAAATATTCGAATGCTACGGATGTCGGGTCGTCATCGGTAAATAATTTCCGGCAGCTGCAGATCGCGCAGCCGGCGATCGAGCCGGAGCCATCCAAGCGGATGATACTCGTATTGCTGGCAGGAGCCGTGACCTTCATGAGCG
Organism: Puia dinghuensis; assembly: GCA_026224995.1. Classification (GTDB taxonomy): domain Bacteria; phylum Bacteroidota; class Bacteroidia; order Chitinophagales; family Chitinophagaceae; genus Puia; species Puia dinghuensis_A. Next base: position 6,813 of record JAMFRX010000550.1, on the reverse strand, counting down.
CGGTGGTTATTATTCTCCTGGTGACCTATTTGGATTCGAAAGTGCGGACGCCGGGGATCTTTGCTAAAACGATACCGCTGAAGCTGATCAGCATCGTAAATTTCGTGAACCTCCGGAACAGGGCGATCGGCGAGATCGTTACTTCGAGTCCGACGGAAGAGGATATCCGGGAGCAGCGGAGAAGCAATTTATTCAGGGAATCGATCCGAAAACTACGATATGAGATCGAGAGCACCGGAAAACAGATCTTTCTATTTACCAGCACCAAAAAAGGCGAGGGGAAAACGGCCTTGATCCAGGCGCTTTCGCACAGTCTGAGCATGAGCAAGAAGAGGGTGCTGGTCATCGATACGAACTTTTCCAACAACGATCTAACGGTGCAAATGCATGGGGAACCGATATTGGAGGATATTAATAATGAGGAGCTAAGGGATGCGCCGGCGCTAAAGATCAAAACGCTTTCGAAGGAAGTGGGTGTCGGTACGCAAAATGTGTATGTCATCGGGTCAAAAGGCGGAGATTATACGCCGACGGAAGTCCTTCCCCGGGAAAATATCCTTACCCAGCTGCATTTGCTGGCATCCGAATTCGACTATATCTTCCTTGAAGGACCGCCCCTGAACGATTTTTCCGACAGCAGGGAACTGGCGCGCTATGTGGACGGCGTGATCGCGGTATTTTCCGCGGTGCGTGTCATCAAGCAGATCGATAAAGAATCGATCAATTTCTTTAAGGAGCTGAACGGCAAATTCTGCGGATCCATCCTGAACAAGATCGACCTGGAAAATCTTAATGCCATTTAATACTAACCTGATGAACCGATTTTTGCTTTCGACCCTACCCTGTGTTCTCTATGCCTCGTCCGTTTTGGCTCAGAGTCAACCCGCCAAGCCGGGGGTTATTCCGCCCGTCGCGGGGAAGACCTTCTCCAGTCCGGTAAACGACACGGCGATCGAGAACCGGCTTGTTGCGCTGGCCTTGGATGGTCCTGAATACGACGGTTCGACCCATTTGAATAAGATCAACGAGCTGGAGCTGAAAAAGGCAAAGGCTACCTGGTTGAACCTGCTCAGCCTTTCGACGCAGTTGAACGATCAGAGCTTTAAGACCCAGACCCAGGTCGGACAGGTGGCCTATGTATACCCCAAATATTTTTTTGGTATAACGATCCCGCTGGGGATCATTTTTTCGCAAGGAGGAACGGTAAAGACCGCGCGGGAAACGCTGGCCTTGGCCCAGGATCAGCAAAAGGTGCTTGCGCGTCAGATCCGGGCGAATGTCCTGACGAAATACAAGCAATTCAAGCTGGACGAGGACCTGATCGAGATGGAAAGCGAGCTGATCAACGATGTGCTTGCGATATCGAGTCAGGCAGAGGACAACTTCAAGAATGGTACGATCACGGTTGATGTCTATATTGGAGCGCAGCGAACGAAGAATGAAGAGATGGTCAAGCTTAAGAATCTCCAGCTGCTGAGGGACCTGGTGCAGATAGATCTCGAACGGATGATCGGTACTTCGCTGGACGAAGTGATCCATCCGAGGCCCGTATCGACGGAACCCTTATATAAGCCGGCAGTGAAAAATTAACGCGAATACTCTTTTGGCGTATGAATGAAGCCCTTTTTGTTCTTTTTGACGCTCATGAGCGCTTTAAGCATGGAGAAGAGCAGCACGGGTATTTTCAGCAGGGCCTTTAACGTGCCGGTGTTGTAGAAGGCGGCGGGAGTGGCAATCAGCAGTGTCGCTGCATAAACGAGCGCCAGGGTGGCCCACCACGGCCAGGTTGGCGAAAGAAGGTGCAGGCTGGTGCGGGCGTCGACAGCGCAGCAGGCCAGGAGCAGGGCGAACAGGGCCATCAGGAACAGCCGCGGCAGCAGCAACCATTCGAAGATCTTGTGTATATAAATCCCTTTTGTAAGCAGATGGCGCATATCCCGGGCAAAGAGGAGCTTAATGTTCTCCAGCTGCATGCCCAGCCAGCGGGTCCTTTGTGTTTCAAAAACTTCCTTACGCTGCACTTTCTCGTCTAATACGTAGGCGTTTTCCAGGTATTCCACGGGAATCCCTCGTTTGATGAGCTGGACCTCTACTTCCTTGTCTTCGCCTGGGTTGTTCTGGATGGTGGGTGATGCGAAGATATCTTTAAGCAAGCTGAATTCGAATGCCATGCCCGAGCCGATGAGGGCGCAGGACAGTCCGAGCACGCGTTGGCCGCGTCTGAAGATCGTATTGTTGATCTCTTCGCTGATCGCGTCCAGGGTGGCGATGGCGGTATTCTTGTTCTTTGCCGTGCGGTGGCATTGGATGGCTTTGCGTCCGGTTTGAAAGGCATGGTTCACCTTTTCCAGACAGCCGGGGGACATCAGGTTATCGGCGTCGAGAATAAAGCCGATATCGTAGGGTGTGGCTGCCAATTGGACTAATGCGGCGTTGAGGGATTTAGCTTTCATGCTTTTGTCCCATTGCACTGTAACGAGGTGGAGGGGCAATGCTTTCAACCGGGTGATGGTTTCAGGTCGGAGGGTGTCGGCGATGACGGTGACCGTAAAATTGGGGTAGTCCTGTCCGAGGGCCTGGGAGGCGGTATCTAGGATGACGCTGTCGTCTTTGAAAGAGGGGATGATCACGGCGATACGGGCTTTTTCGGGGTGACTGGACCAGTTGGGGAGCTTACCGAATCTGCCGGCCGCGGCCAACAGAAAGAGGTAGGGGATGGTCAGGAGGAGGTAAACGAACAATAAAAGGGTTAGCACGTGGATGACGATCATTGTCCTGGTTTTACGGTGACAGTGATATTAGCGCTTTGAGTGCCAGTATTATTGTCCGTGGTGTGCAAATTGAAGACGTAGACGCCCGGTTTGAGGCCGGTGACGGCGGTGGCTGGAGAATGGGGGCTGGCGATCCGGGCATCGGCGGCGCCTTTGATAAGGCTCCATTGATAGGCCACGATCTTATCCATGATGGTATCGATACCGTTTGCCGCTGCCGGGATGGCTACCATCAGCAGGGGAGTAGCCGATCCTGTGAGCCGAAAGGCCGTCCCGGTGATCGTCGTATCGCGGCCGGCGTGAATAGTTGGGGGGGAGAAGACGTAGTCCTGATACCGGGCAGTCAGGGGATGGACGATGGTAGGGGTGATGACGTCGAGAGCATCGGGATGGTACGCATCGTTCCGGGTGTTGGTAAAGCCGTTGCCTAATACCAGGCTTTTGTTTCGTCCCCAGCTGTAGAGATTGCCATCGACGTCCTGGGCATAGGTATAGAACGTATAAAAATTATTCGAGTAGAGGTGTTTCCAGACGATGCCCGCGCCCACCTGGATGGGTGGCGCGCCGGTGGGATTCTCGTAATCGTTAAGGGTATAGGCATAGTCGGGGAAGTGGGGATAGTCGTATTGATTTACGAATTGGCGGTTATTGCCGATCTCCCCTACCGGATTGAAGCCGATCCCGTACATCCGTCCGAGGCTGTCGATATAGTGAACGGTATTGGAGCTGGTGACGATCTCTTTAATGGGTACTTTGACCTTCCAGAGTGCTTTGACGGAGGTGGGTTCCGTAAAGGGGGTGGGGCTGCCGTACATGCTGTTCCGGCCACCCCAGACATAGGGATAGCCCATGCCCGAGCGTTCGCCCGGATCCGGGATGATGCAGCCGGCCATGTCGAGGTGGGAAGCGAAGATGTCGGTAGCGGGCCGGGGGATGTTCAATTTGTGGGGATTATGGTCGCCATAGACCCATTCATAGACCTCGCCTTTGGTGGTGAGGGCTACGATCCTGAAGCCGCCGAACACAGCCTTTTTGAATTTCATTCCGCGTGGGGAGAGCTGGGTGGGTTTCATTTTCGCGCCGGTCATGAATACGAGGTCGCCATGGGGGTAGAAGAGCGAAAAAGCGTCCACACCCAGGTACCAAATACTGGAATCGGCGCGGATGGTGAGACAGGTATGGGCGAAGGCGTCCACGAACCAGTTGGCATCGAATGGTTTTCCCGCGGTATCTTCCGCGATGCGCACCGACCGGGGGATGATGTCCATCACGGACATCCAGAGGGAGCCGTGGGTGTCGATCACCCGGAAATAATTGAACCCGCCCGCTCCTGTGACGGCTTTCTCGCCGCCGATGGGAAATTGGACGGGGTAGGGGGATGCGTTGTTCCAGCACCAGATGGTGCTGTCGTTGCGGATGTACCAGCAACGGTATTCGGCGGGTATTACTTTCCAGACCGTGGGTTTATGCTGGGCGGTGCAGGTCAGCAGCGCCAGGATGCAAAAGGAGAGGCAAAACAGGCGTAACCGGGCGGATCTAAGCCGTGGGTTGTTGTTCATATTCCTTGTCGTAATCTTTTTGTTTCAGGATCATAGCGATAAACATGAAATAGATGCCGACGTCGGCGGGGCCTCCCACGGCCAGCTGGGCATAGTCGCCGATATAGAAAGCGAAGATGCAGCTGACGCCGGCCGCGTAATATACTTTTATGCGGGGGTCTTTTACCCGGAAGAAGGCCTGGATGCCTGTTTTGAGGATGAAGAAATAGAGGACGCAGTTGATGAGCAGGCCGATCCAGCCCAATTCCACCGCTCTTGTCACATAAGCGCCGTCGGGTTGGAAATTGGCCACTGGGTTGCCGGGATGTTCGATGGCCCCGTTGATCCCGGTGGTTCCGAGGCCAGCTCCTATGGGATGACTCCGGATATAGGGTTGGATGAAGGCGCGGGCGATGATGCGTACTTTATAAGATTCGTCCTTAGTACCCAGGAAGGTGCTCCGGAAGCGTCTGACCGTGCCGTTGCCGGAGAAAGGGCCAAACATAACCACCAGAAAGACAAAGAGCATTATGGCGCCAAATTTCTGGATGTTGGCTTTGTCGATATTGAAGAGGATAAAGAAGGCGATGCCGGCCAGCAAAACGGCATATGCCGTGCGGGTACCCGAGTAACCCATGCCGAGGATCATGAAGATGACGCAGCCGATGTAGGTCAGCCTGAGCCAAAGTTTTTGTTCATAGATGGCGAGGATCAGGAAGAAGATGGAGCAGACGGCCATGATGATACCATATGCGGCGGGATCCCAGAGGAGAGACATCTTACGGAATTCGCCGCCTGCCCAAAGCAGCGCAAAGGAGTGGGGATCCGACATGATGGCCCTCAGTTCCCAGGGGGCCATTCCATGCCATTCCTGGAAGCAGCCATATAACGCGCAGATGGTGGAGACAATCAGCACGGCGAACGTATATCTTCGGATTGTCTTATAGTTATCGAAAAGGTTATATGCGGTGAAAAGGAGCAGCACCACTTCCACGAACTTACGCGCTCCCTGCCAATCGGATGATGAAGGTGTTGTATTCGGGTTGAGTATTTCGAGGAAGCCGTAGGCGGAGCCCAGCATCGTCAGCAGGATCACCGGTTCTTTCAGGAACTGCCGCCATGAAGCCCTGACGTCTCTCCGGGAAACGACGAGGGCGAGAAAGTTGATCAGCACGACACAGTCGAAGACAGTGCCTATCGGCAATTGGCCGCCGAGCGCGTAGGTACAAACGTAGTAGCCGAACCAGCCAATGAAGAGGAGCAGAAAATACCCGAGCTCCACGTGGACAAAACACACTGTGACCAGACACAAGGTGAGGATGATAACGAACATTACCAATCCAAGGAGGATATTTACCTTGAATAACCAGGCGAACAGGCAACCGATCCCTGAGAGCAGCAGGAAGGTCAGCGCGTCATTCCATTGCGGCCGGGCAGGGGCCATTGGCGAGAATTTCAAGAGTTTGCTGAGTCTGGAGGGCATTGCCGGGAGGTTGTCTGGGCGCGGAAGATTAAAAAACAACAATTTTCAGGAAAAAAAAGGCCATAACAACTGCTGCAATGGCGATCATCAACGTTTCATGAAAGGATGGCTTTTCATTTTGCATAAGTAAATATAGGGGTTTATTTGATAGCGGGGTATAGGCCATAACGTAGAAATTTGACCACAAAAAGAGGCATCCCTTCTACGTTTTTGGCATAGTTTTGGATTTACGGAACCCGATAAAAATCCTGTACCCTGAAAGACCACTTACCTCCCGGTTCGTTAATTCCCGTAATGGTAGTGTTTTTTTGAATTAAAAGTTTGATTTTCAATCTTTTATGGGGTAGAGGATTATTTTGCTAAATAATCCAGTATACCATGAAAGGCAAACTCTACACCCTTTTTCTGTTTGCGACGGCCTGTTTTTTGATGTGCGCGCCAAGCCGGGTGAACGCCCAGTCTGAAACGCACAACTTCGTTACCTATGACACGACGTTTACCAACAGCCCCGGGGATGTATGGAACGCCCGGATATCACGGCCTTCCGGGTTATTCGGCAACGGGCCAGATACGGCATCCCGTCCTTTGATCATTATGATGCCCGGACAGGGGCAGATGGGTAGTTCGGATCCGAGCCTATTAACACAGTATGGTCCGCATTACTGGTTGAATAGCGGATGGGACGGCGGTGTGCAACTAGGCAACGGGACACATTATCCTATTATAATTACCGTTAATCATGTTTCCAACGTGTATCCACAGCCATACCAGTTTTTCATCGTTCTAACATTTATTCTTTCGCACTATCATGTAAAGGCCAATTCGGTTTATGGATCGGGCTTGAGCGAAGGTGCGTTTACTACTGGTGGCATTATTGAGTATGAACAGACGATAGGCGATCACCTCGGGATGAAATTGTACAAGGCGCTGGCGATATTCGAGGGAACGCCTACGACGCCTACCTCTTCTTTTCCTACCACTCCCACCACCTGCAGTTCTGAGTGGTGTGATACATCTTATT
>JAMFRX010000549.1 GCA_026224995.1 Puia dinghuensis | reverse complement strand
TGCGTCACGGCAAGCGATCCCGTGAAGCGCTGGAAGTCGGAGGCGATGCTGATGCATTACTGATCGAAGTATCCGGCCGAAGCATAGATCGTGGTCTTGTCATTGCCACCGCTAAGGCTCATGGTCACCTGGGATTGCCCTCCCTTCTGCGAGACGGTGTTGAACCAGTCCGTATTCGTAGTCGTATAGTTGGAAGGATAGCCGAAACCCTGTTGTATTAGCTGGTCTGCCTGTGCGTTGTTGCTGACGCCGTTTATCCGACCGTTGATCAGCGCCTGCCGGAGCGTCGTCTGCAGCTGCAGCGAATTCTCCGGTTTATTGGTCGGCGTATAGGCCCTGCTGTTCTGCCCAAACTCGCCTGTCACCGAGATATGCGTCAGGCCGGCCCGGCCTTTTTTCGTCGTCACCAGGATCACCCCATTGCCGGCGCGGGAGCCATAGGGAGCCGTAGAAGCCGCATCCTTCAGCACCGTGATGCTCTCGATATCGTCCGGGTTCATGGCGCTCAGGGGGTTGGCCGTCGTGGTAACGACCGTAAGGTCCGTCGTGGAGGCGATGGCCCCGTCGATCACCCATAGCGGGTTGGTGCCGGCATTGATCGAGCCCTGACCGCGTATGACGATGTCCGTGGACGAGCCGGGCGCGCCGGAGGCCGAAGACACCAGCATGCCGGGAACGGCCCCCTGCAGGGCCTTGTCGACCGAGGTAAAGGGCTTGTCGGCGACCACGCTGCCGTTCACGGTGGTGACTGCCCCCGTCAAATTCGTTTTTTTCTGCGTTCCGTAGGCGACGACCACCACTTCGCTAAGGCTCTTGTTGGCCGCCAGCAGGGCGATCGTTCCGATTGTGGTCTTGCCCTCGATGCTGACGTCCAGAGTGGCGAAGTTCACCGCCGAGATCACCAGCGTCCTGGCCGTCTCCGGTACCGCGAGGGTAAAGCTGCCGTTATTATCGGTGCTCGTACCCCGGACCGAACCCTTTAGGGTAACAGATGCGCCGGCCACGGGTGCGCCGTTGCCATCGAGTATGGTGCCGGAAATGGTGTGATTTTGTGCCACGGCCTGCCCTAGGAAACAGGCAAAGCAGCATAGGAAGAGTAAGGTTCTTCTCATTCGCGTAGTTTTAGAGGTGTGTTGACGGCAATTTAAACGATTGACCTGCCAGGGAGATTGTGTGCCACCGTAATTTCCGATCTTTACCGCCCTAATAACAACGCATGACCAATACTCTTCCTACCGTCGTACCCTACCAGCAGCTCCTGGACTTTACCATCGCCATCTTCCAAAGCCTGGGCTGCTCCGCCGGGGATGCCCGCACTGCGGCCGTCGCGCTGCTCAGCGCCGACCTCCGCGGGATCGACTCCCACGGTGTAGCCCGCCTCTCCGGCTATGCCCGGCTGAAGGAAGCCGGCAGAGCCAATCCGACCCCCAAAGTGCGTATCGTTCACGAGACGCCTTCTACTGCCGTGGTCGACGGGGATAGCGGACTGGGCCTCGTCGTCGCACCCTTCGCCATGCGGGTGGCTATCGAAAAAGCAATGAGAGTCGGTACGGGCTGGGTCAGCGTCAACAACTCCAACCACTTCGGCATCGCCGGCTATCACGCCCTGCAAGCCGTCAGCGAGGATATGATCGGTATCGCCATGACCAATGCCAGCGCTCTCGTCGCGCCTACCTTCTCGCTGGAACGCCTGCTGGGCACCAACCCCATCTGCGTGGCCGTCCCGGCAGGAGAGGAGCCCGCCTTCGTCGCCGACCTGGCCACGACCACCGCCGCCAACGGAAAGCTGGAGATCCTGCAGCGAAAAAGCGAAGCCGCTCCACTGGGCTGGATCCAGGACAGCCAGGGCCGCCCTTCCACCGATCCCCATGAGCTTAAATCGGGCGGCGCCCTCCTGCCCCTCGGCGGTGACCGCGACCACGGAAGCCATAAAGGCTATGCCCTCGGCGCGGTCGTCGATATCCTCTCTGCCGTCCTCAGCGGCGCCAACTATGGCCCCTGGGTGCCGCCCTTTCCGGCCTATGTCCCCATGCCTACCGGCATGCCCGGTAAGGGAATAGGGCACTTCTTCGGGGCCATGCGCGTCGACGCCTTTCGCCCAGCCGTAGATTTCAAACGCGATATGGACAAGTGGATCCGCCGCTTCCGTAGCGCCACCCCCGTGCCCGGCCAGGAAAAAGTGCTGATCCCCGGCGACCCGGAAAGAGAAATGGAAACGGAACGCCGCCAATCCGGCATCCCCCTCCTGCCCGCCGTCGTAGAAGACCTTAGCAGCCTGGCCGCGAAATTAGGCGTCCCTCTTTTCGAAACTTTCTAACCATCCAGCTTGTATCTTTGCAGTCCAAAAAAAATAGCACGATTCCAATGAAGATCATGAAATTTGGCGGCACCTCCGTAGGTAAACCGGAAAGGATGCGCCAGGTCAGCCAGCTCATCACCGCCGACACCGAACCGAAGATCGTCGTCCTCAGCGCCCTCAGCGGCACCACCAACGCCCTCGTAGAGATTGGCAACGCCATCTCCAGTGGCCAGCGCGAAAAGGCCAAAGAGCTGATCGATAAGCTGGAAGCGCATTATCAATCCTTCATCCGCGATCTCGTTAAAAAGGAAGCCCCCCTGGCCCGCGCCAAGGCCATCATAGCCGAGCACTTTGAGTTCCTCACCATCATACTTAAGATATCCTTCAGTGAGGCCCTCAGCAAAGACATCTTAGCCCAGGGCGAGCTGCTCTCCACCAAGCTGTTCTCCGTCTTCCTGGAAGAGAACGGCATCGACCACCTCCTGCTGCCTGCCCTGGAGTTCATGAGCATCGACAACCATGACGAGCCCCAGATCAACAGCATCAAGACCCGGCTAACCCAGCTCCTGCAGCAGCATAAGGACAAGACCCTGTTCATCACCCAGGGCTATATCTGCCGCAACGCACGCGGTGAGGTCGACAACCTTAAAAGAGGCGGCAGCGACTACAGCGCTTCCCTCATCGCCGCCGCCATCAACGCCAACGTCTGCGAGATCTGGACGGACATCGATGGCATGCACAACAACGACCCCCGCGTCGTCAAAAAGACCGTCGCCATCGAACAGCTCAGCTTCGAAGAAGCCGCTGAGCTCGCCTACTTTGGCGCCAAGATCCTCCACCCCGCTTCCATCTGGCCCGCCCAGTTCTACCGCGTTCCGGTAAAGCTGCTTAACACCATGCAGCCTGAAGCCCGGGGTACCCTCATCACCGAAGAAGCCGGTTCCGTAGGCGTCAAGGCCATCGCCGCAAAAGATGGTATCATCGCCATCAACATCCGCAGCAGCCGCATGCTGCTGGCCTATGGCTTCCTCCGGAAGATCTTCGAGGTCTTCGAAAAATACCGCACCCCTGTTGATATGGTCACGACCTCGGAAGTCGCCGTATCTCTCACCATCGAAGGGTCACCGGAGCTCAAGGCCATCGTCCGGGAGCTCGAACCCTTCGGCACTATAGAAGTAGAAGAGAACCATACCATCGTCTCGATCGTAGGTAACGAGCTAGTCCAAACACCCCATGTGCTCAGCAAGCTATTCGAAGCCCTCGCCGACGTGCCCATCCGCATGGTGAGCTACGGCGGCAGCAAGCACAACGTCTCCCTGCTTATCCCGTCGGCCCACAAGACAAAGACGCTGCAGCTGCTGAATAAAGGCCTTTTTGGCCTCGATTGATTGGCGTAAATTCGGCCGGATGAAACAGGTGTTTATTCTTGCTGCCTTCCTCCTATGCGCTCTTTCCTTGCTGGCGCAATCACCGGCCAGCACCCTGTCCGGCATCGTGACGGACTCCGCCATTGGTAAGCCGCTGGGGGGAGTCAGCGTGTACCTCAGCAATACCTCCCGCGGTACCGCCACCCGCAATAACGGTGGCTTCACCCTGGCAATACCCCCGGGCGCCTACCAGCTCGTCTTCTCCGCCATCGGCTATCAAACAGTTGTCCTCGATATCGACGGCAATCATCTTCCCGCCGCCTTGAAGATAGCCCTGCACGGGAAAGCCGAAGAGCTGGCCGCCGTTACCGTGGAACCCTACGACAAGAACGGTTGGAGAAGATGGTCGAAATATTTTCTGGATAATTTCATAGGCACCGGGGACAATGCCTCGAAGTGCTCGCTCATTAACCATGAAGTCCTCCGCTTCCGCTTTTCCCGCAAGACCCAAAGGCTTATCGTTACCGCCACCGAGCCGCTGATCATAGAGAACGATGGCCTCGGCTATAACCTCACCTTCCAGCTGGAGAGCTTCACCTCGGATTTAACTAAAAAGACCGTCACTTATTTCGGGTATCCCTATTTTCAGGAGATGACCACCAAAAAAGAGAACCATAGATTGGGTTGGGTTTTCAACCGCAAGCAGGCCTATCATGGCTCGATAATGCATTTTATGCGCAGTCTGTACGCCGGTCGCACGATCTCCGAAGGCTTCCTGACGGAAAAGCAGGTGACGGTCGATAACGAGGAAAAACAGCGCATCAAGAACGTCTATCGACCGGATTTTCAACGGGCGGGCGAATTTCCCATGGACACCCTTCATTATTTCTGGGATGTGCTCCGGCAGCCGGATAAGATCACCAAAATGGTGGTCGTTCCGCCCGATAGTATCTTGTTTGTCTACAGCAATGGCACGAAGGGCTTGTTCTTCAACGGAGAGCTCGCGGTCCTGTATGGTGTCAATGCCAGGGCTTCGGGCGATTACCAGGCCTCGGGCCTCGTGCTATCCGGCTCCCGGGCCATCGGGTTAGAAGAGAACGGCCATTATTATCCGGCGCAGGCCCTGCTCAGCACCGGCATCTGGGCGCACACGGAAAAGATAGCCAACCTCCTGCCGCTGGACTATGAACCGCACTAGCATTTACCGAAAAAATGAACCATTCCACCTTTTCTTGTTGACCCGAACCCTTTTTCGTCTTACATTCAAGCTTAAAATCCCCCCTTTGGACTTCCATGAAAAAGATCTTTTTACTCCTGATCTCCTCCTTCCTGACCCTAGCGTCCGTTCTCGCCCAAACTCCGGGCAACAGCCTGTCAGGGTCCGTAAAAGACTCTGCCACAGGTAAGCCATTGGCTGGCGTCAGCGTATTCCTCAACAGCACTTCCAAAGGAACCGTTACCCGCGCCGACGGTACATTTATGCTTTCCGGCATCCCCGGGGGGCGATACGAAGTCATCATCTCCGCCATTGGATACCAGACCTTTGTCGCTGCTATTACCACCCGCAGCCTGCCCGCGGAATTAAAAGTGACGCTTCATGAAAAAGCCTCCGAGCTGGCGGCTGTCGTTGTAGAGCCCTATCTCAAAGACGGCTGGAAGAAGTATGGGAAATTCTTTATCGACAATTTCATCGGCACGACGGAAAACGCTTCCAATTGCAGGCTAAAGAACCACGAAGTCCTTCGCTTCCACTATTATCTCAAAAGCAGGAAGCTGTCCGTCACTGCCTCTGACCCCCTGATCATAGAGAACAAGTCGTTGGGCTATGACCTGGAATACCGGTTGGAAAGCTTTGAATGCGATTATAGCACCAACATCATCAGCTACTCCGGATACCCGCTTTTCAAGGAGATGACGCCCGATGATGCGAAGACCCGCTTAGTGTGGGAGCAGCGCAGGCGGTACGCCTACCTGGGCTCTATGATGCATTTCATGCGTACGCTCTATAGCGGACAGCTTTATCAGGAAGGCTTTATCGTGGAGCACGAGATCGAGGTGCCGAACCTGGAAAAATTACGGGTAAAAGCCATCTACAAACCCAATCTCACAAAGACCGATAGCATTCCTATGGATACCCTGCATCACTACTGGGAAATATTGCGGCAGCCCGACGCTTATCTCCAAAAGACCAAGAGCACCAATGATCTCCTGACTATTCATCCGGATCAAACGAGGACCCTGTATTTCCCGGGGGATTGCACGATCATCTATGGGAATGGCAGATTAGGAATCGCCTACCAGCAGTCCGACATCAACCTCATGGAGCCTGTGGCTATCGACATTGGCGAGAACGGAAGCTATTATCCGCCCAGGATCCTTTCCAAGGGCAATTGGAGCAGGACGGAAACCATCGCTAACCTATTGCCAAGGGACTACGAGCTGTATAATCATTAATGCTTTAACAACCCATTCGCCTCCAGCCAGTTCTTCAATCGCTCCGACCACTGATCCCCGGTCGTCGGATTGCGCAGGCCGAACCCATGCCCTCCTTTCGGATAGACATGCATCTCTGCAGGAACATGTGCCTTTAGCAGGGCCTCATAATAATACAAAGTGTTCTGTACTGGTACCGTCTTGTCGTCTTCAGCATGCACCAGAAAGGTCGGCGGAGTCTGATCGGTTACCCGCCTTTCATTGGAGTAGGCCAATACCGTGGACGGGTCAGGATGCGGCCCCAGCAGGCAGTCCCGGGAACCCCTGTGCCCG
>JAMFRX010000548.1 GCA_026224995.1 Puia dinghuensis | reverse complement strand
ACGATCCATCCCGAGCTAAACCGGCCGCATATCGTAGTCTTTGCCGGCGATCATGGCATCGCCGCTACCGGGCTGGTGAATCCCTACCCCCAGTCCGTGACGGCCCAGATGGTGCTGAATTTCATTGCCGGCGGCGCCGCCATCAATGTCTTCTGCCGACAGCATCATATTGGCCTTAGCATCGTGGACGCCGGGGTAAACTTCGACTTCGATTCGACAGGAACTGCTGGAAGCGGCAAGCTGCTATCCCATAAGATAGGCCACGGCACCCGCAACTATCTCGAGACCGAGGCCATGACCACCGAAGAGCTGGACCGGGCCCTCAAAGCCGGCATGGCAGTGGTCGCCGACCTCCACGCCGGGGGCTGCAACTGCATAGGTTTCGGCGAGATGGGCATCGGCAATACTTCTTCCGCTTCGTTGATCATGAGCTATGTGACGGGCATCCCTGTAGAAGAATGCGCCGGCCGTGGAACAGGCGTGAACGACGAGCAGCTGGAGAAGAAGAAGGACGTGCTGCGCGAAGCCTTTCGTCGTCATCTGCCGGCCATCGCCGCCAGGCCGGGAGCGCTCACCATCCTCGCCCATGTCGGCGGCTTTGAGATCGCCATGATGACCGGCGCCTTCCTCAAGGCGGCAGAGCTTCGGATGCTCATCCTGGTGGATGGCTTTATCGCCACCTCTGCCCTGCTGCTGGCGAAGCTGATAAAGGAAGATGTCCAGGACTGCTGTCTCTTCAGCCATACCAGCGGCGAGAGCGGTCATGTCCGGATGTTGGAATACCTGGGCGCCGAGCCCCTGCTGAACCTGGGGTTGCGCCTCGGTGAAGGGACAGGCGCGGCCATGGCCTTTCCCCTGGTTCAGTCCGCGGTGCAGTTCCTGCGCGAGATGGCCTCCTTCGAATCGGCGGGGGTCAGCAAGGCGGAGTAAAGCACCATCCACGGCCAGCGGCCACCGAAGACCGGCGGCCTTCTTGTTTGAAAGGATAAGCCAGTTTCTTGCATGAAAAGAGAGCTAAGGATATTTTTTACCGCCATTATGTTCCTGACGCGGATCCGGGTGCCCGCGACCACCGACCATTCCCCTGAATACCTGCAGCAGGCGCCCCGCTATTTCCCTGTTGTCGGCTGGATCGTCGGAGCCATCAGCTGCCTCTTCTTCCTGGTGTTCTCACGGTATATCTCAACCGACGCGGGTCTCATCGCCTCGATGATCGCCGGCCTCTTCGTCACCGGAGCCTTTCACGAAGACGGCCTTGCCGACGTCTGCGACGCCTTCGGCGGCGGCTGGACGCGCGAGAAGATCCTCGAGATCATGAAGGACAGCCGCATCGGGGCCTTCGGCGCCATCGGCCTCATCATGGCCCTGGCCAGCAAATACGCACTGCTCAAGGAGCTGCCTGCCTTCACGCCGGAGCTGGGCCATCCGCACATTATCTTCTACGACTACCGCTATTTTATCCTGGGCGTCCTCTCGGCACATAGCCTCAGCAGGCTGATGCCCGTACTGGTGATGCAGACCGGCGAATATGCCGGCGTGGCCGATCGTAGCAAATCGGGCGCAATGACGGGCCGCCGCCTCTCTGCCGCCGGACTGGTCACGGCCATCCTCCTGGCGCTGGCGCCCCTCGCCTTCCTCCCCTGGCATTACTGGCTCATCCCCCTGCCGGCCCTCTATGCCACCTACGAGCTGAACAAGTATTTCAAGCGCTGGATCGGCGGTTATACCGGCGATTGCCTCGGCGCTATCCAGCAGGTGACGGAAATTGTAATTTATCTCGGATTTATAATCGTTTGGCGGTATTTTTGAAGGACCATCCGGCTTTTACCATGAACGACATCTATCTCATCCGACACACTACCCCCGCCGTAGCCAAGGGCATCTGCTACGGCCAGACAGACCTCGACGTTACCGAAAGCTTCCACGAAGAAGCGCAGCTGATCAGGGAATCGCTCCCAGCCGGTATCGCCGCTATCTACAGCAGCCCGCTGCAACGCTGTGCATTACTGGCGTCAGCGCTCTTTCCCGGAAAGGCCGTCACAATCCTGCCCGAGCTCATGGAGCTGCACTGCGGCAGCTGGGAGATGCAGCCCTGGGATGCGCTGCCTAAGCATGAGATCGACCCCTGGATGGCTGACTTCGTGAACATCCGTGTCCCCGGCGGGGAGAGCTACCTCGACCTTCATGACCGCGTCACGCGCACCTGGACGGCGATCGCCGCCTCGGAGAGTGCCGGCCCCAAGGCCATCGTCGCCCATGGCGGCGTACTCCGGAGCATCCTCTCCGGTATCAGCGGCACTCCCCTTATCGACAGCTTCAAGGTATTCACGCTTCACTATGGTTGCGTAGTCAGGATCTATCATAACGGGGACGGATTCGCCTACGAGATCCTTTTGAACAGGATGCCGCCGGAGAAAGAGCAGCATAAGCCGGCCAGCTATTATAAGAAGTTCACCTAAGCAAGGTTCACCTACCTTTGCAGGTATGAAGTTCGGCTTCGATTTCAATCAACTGCTCACGGTAACCTTTACCTTGTTTGCTGTCATCGATATCATCGGCAGCATCCCCCTTTTGCATGCCCTGAAGAAAAAGATCGGCGGTCTTCACGAAGGCAAGGCGACGCTGATCTCCGGCAGCCTCATGGTGCTCTTCCTCTTCGGCGGCGAGCAATTCCTTCGCATCCTGGGCGTAGACCAGCGGTCTTTCGCCGTAGGCGGCTCCATCGTCATCTTTATACTCGGGCTGGAGATGGTCCTGGGCATAGAGCTCTTCAAGAGCGAGCCGGATGCAAAAGCCAGTGTAGTCGTCCCCATCGCCTTCCCGCTGATAGCAGGCTCGGGCACCCTCACGACCATCATGTCCCTGAAAGCCAACTACGAAACGACGACGGTGCTGCTGGGCATCTTCCTCAACCTCATCTTTATCTTTATCGTTCTCAAGTCCATGGACTTCATAGAAAAGATATTGGGTCCTGCCGGAATGATCGCCATCCGGAAGTTTTTCGGGGTGATCCTGCTGGCTATCGCAGTCAAAATATTCAGCACCAACCTGCGGGGATTGTTGAAATAGTTGATTAATTTTGCCGTCCCTTGCAAGCCAAGGCATTGGTCCTGTAGTACAACGGATAGTATAAGGGTCTCCGAAGCCTTTGATTCCAGTTCGATCCTGGACGGGACCACATAAAACCTCATAATTAATTGATTATGAGGTTTTTAATTTAGAGAGCATCCTAAGGTCAATTGGCTATTTTCAGACATCAATAGTATCATTTCCGAACAGTCCTTCCCATCGTCAAAGCCTAACTTATTGATATTTAATATCATATAGAAGTGGCACTTTGTTGGATCATCAGCAGGCATGCTAAAAAACTATTTGTTGATGGCCTGGCGCACCCTGCTGAAAGGCAAAGCCTATTCAGTCATTAACATTACGGGCCTGGCCATTGGCCTCGCATCAAGTATCCTGATCCTCCTTTGGGTACAAAATGAATTGAGCTACGACAAATTCCAAAAGAATGCCGGCCAGATCTATCGCATAACCACCGATTTTGGTGATTCAAAAACCATTGGAACTCCTGCAGGCATGCCTGCCGCATTAAAAGCGGAAATGCCGGCCATCAAAAATACCGTCCGCCTGTACTATGCCTGGTCTTCTATCCTGATGGAAGCAGGCAACAAGAAATTTGAGGAGAAACACGCCTGGTATGTCGACCCGAGCTTCATGGATGTGTTTTCCTATCCGTTGCTGGAGGGTGATCTCTCCACGGCATTGAAACAGGAAAATGGCGTTTTAATATCGCGGGAGGTGGCCACAAAATACTTCGGGAACGAAGACCCGATGGGCAAGCTCATCCGAAAAGACAATAAGGAAAATCTTATCGTAACAGGCGTTCTTGCCGATATACCCGGTAATTCAGATCTGCAATTCGACATGCTTCTTCCAATGGCCTCTTTCGCCAAAACGGATGACAGGCTGCGGGAAAATGTATGGGGTAATTTTAGTTTTTATGAATATGTACAATTAGATAAGGGTTTTGATCCTTCTGCTGTCAATCTGGCAAGCCTGGAAAAACAAATGGATCAGATCTTTCATAAAAATAGTCCCGGTCAGAAGGCCACATTCCAATTGAACCCCTTAACCAACCTCCATCTGGAGCCGGAAATGCTGGGAGATTCGCCGGGACATGGGAACGCGCAATATGTCAAGATCTTTTTTATTATCGCTATTTTAATCCTTGTGGTCGCCTGCATCAATTTTATGAACCTGGCTACCGCACGTTCGGCCCGGAGGGCCAAAGAAATTGGCTTACGCAAGGTGTCAGGCGCTTTACGCGGACAATTGATCCTCCAGTTCTTAAGCGAGTCCGTATTCATTTCGTTTCTGTCCTTATTGCTCGCACTCGGCCTCGTTCGATTATTTCTGCCGGTATTTAATGAGCTGGCTAATAGAAAGATCACCCTCGATGTGTCGGATGCGAAGCTTTGGCTCGGCCTTATAGGCATTGCCCTGGTAACCGGTGTCGTTTCCGGAAGCTATCCAGCCCTGTTCCTTTCCCGCTTCAACCCGGTTAAGGTGCTCAAGGGCAATGTGAGATCAATGGGGGGCAATTTACTGTTCCGCCATACTTTGGTGGTAGTCCAATTCATGGTCTCGATCGTGTTGCTGGTAGGGATGGTGGTTATTTACAATCAGCTTAGATTCATCAAGGAGCGGAATCCCGGCTTTGAAAAAGCCAATCTTCTGTATACACCGATGAAAGGAGATATGTGGAACAAGCAGCAGGCTTTTCGCAGTGCCTTAAAACGAAACCCGTTGACCAGCGATTATACCATCATTGCCGACCTCCCCACCAACCTTGGGGCCTGGTCAACCGACGTCAACTGGGACGGTAAGGACCCCCAAGCTCCGGGAGCTATACCTGCGTTGGTGGTCGACGAAAATTTTGTACATGTATTCAAGGTAAGCTTATTGGCCGGCCGAAGTTTTTCAAGCGCTTACAAGGGTGATTCCTCCAATTACATGATTAACGAAAAGATGCTAAGCCTTATGGGCTTAACTGCCAGCACGGCGATAGGAAAATCGTTGACGTTTTGGGGAGTAAAAGGGCAGATTGTCGGCGTTGTAAAAGATTTTAATTTTAAACCCGCTCAGCAGGCCATACAACCATTGGTACTGATCTTTAACAAAATGGGCGGCTACACCCTGGTGAGGACATTGCCTGGAAAAACCAATGCCACTATACAGGCTTTGGCAACGATCAGCCAGGAGCTCAATCCTGCTTATCCTTTCGCCTTCGAATTCCTTGACCAGGACCTGGCTAATCTTTATAAAGGCGAACAACAGATGGGCAACATCTTTAACATATTTGCCATCCTGGGCATTTTTATCTCCTGTCTTGGTCTATATGGCCTATCGGCTTTTATGGCCGAACAGCGCACCAAAGAGATCGGCGTACGTAAAGTATTGGGAGCATCGGTGTTGAACCTCGTCTATTTATTATCTTCCGGGATCACCAGGCTGATCCTGATCGCTGTTGTTATAGCCATACCGCTGTCCTGGTATGCGGTCAACAGATGGTTGGCAGGCTTTGCCTATCACATTACTGTTAGTTGGCTGCTATTCGCCGGCGCCTCCCTGGCAGTCCTGGCCATAGCCTGGCTGACGGTTAGCTATGAATCTATAAAAGCAGCGATTGCCAACCCTGTAAAGAGCTTAAGCAATGAATAAAATTTCCTCGTCTATTTGATCTTCCCCTCCACCACGGCCTGATAGAACAACGGGAAGATTGCTTCGGTGAACCGCCCGCTCTGCCGCGCCGCCACATTATCCGCATGGCTTTGGTTGACGGCCATCACCATCTGCAAAGCGGGGACGACGATCAGGAACTGGCCGCCCCAGCCCATGCCATAGATCAGCTCGTTTCCCTTGAAATTTGTATGATACCAGCACAGCGCATACTGGGAAGGCCGAAAACCCCAGGGCGTATCATAGCGGATATCCGGCTTGAGGATCTGGCTGATCCAACGTTGTGAGACGATCTGTCGCTGGCCATAGCGGCCTTCGTGCAGCAGGAGGGAGCCTATCTTGATGAGGTCGGCCGTCCGGAGACGGATGTTCTGCAAGCCGGCCAGGTCATAGTAGCCATCTTTCATCTTGTCCCATTCGAGCGACTCGATGCCGAGCGGGCCGAAGAGGTTTTTTTCTGCGAAAGCTCGAACGTCCATGCCGCAGCTTTTGGTGAGTATCAGCGACAGCAGATGCGTGGCCGCATTGTTATAATGAAAGACCTTCCCGGGTGTGGACAGCAAGGGAGCTCTCAGGACATAGCTACCGGGATCGGGTAAGGCCAGAATATCAGAAATACCAGTGGGGCTTTCCAGGTCTTCATGATAAAGGCCCGAAGCCTGGTTCATCACCTGCCGGAGGGTGATATCCTGCTTTCGCCTGTCGGTATCTTTTAGGAGTTCCGGGAACCAGTGCACCAGCTTTTCGTCCGGGGAAGCGATCAGACCTTTGTCGATGGCGATGCCTATCAGGAGGCAGCCGATGCTTTTGGTAAGCGACTGGTCATCGAAGACATCGGTTTCCTTCGTATCGTTGTAATGCTGGTCGTAGCGGATCGTATCCTTGAGTGACACGACGATGCTGTACAATGAGCGGATGCTCCGCAGGGAGGTAGCTGTATCATCGCCGCTCTGTGCGAATACAGGCAAGGTTAGCAGCCCAGCCAGGATGCAGGTGAGTGTTTTTTTCATGGTTAGCTTAATCAGGTTCTATTTGTCCAATCAGTCTCTAGTTCAGGGGCAGTCTTTAGCTCGCGAGCAGCCTTTAGTTCAGTACCGACTTGAGCTTGTTCTCCAGGTCGTCCCCGCGAAGGCTTTCCCCGATGACCTTGCCCTGCGGGTCGATCAGCACGTTATAGGGGATGCCGTTGAACTTAAATACTTCCACAGCCTTGGTGTTCCAGAATTTAAGGTCGCTCACTTGAGTCCAGTCCAGCTTGTCCGCTTGGATCGCCTGCAGCCAGGCGTTCTTTTCCTTGTCCAGCGATACTCCTAAGATGGCGAAGTTCTTGCCCTTGAATTGCTGGTAGGCCTTGACGACATTGGGGTTCTCGGCGCGGCAGGGTCCGCACCAGCTGGCCCAGAAGTCGACGAGCACGTATTTGCCCTTAAAAGAGGCCAGAGAGACGGAGTGACCCTGGGCATCGGGGAGGGAAAGGTCGGGGGCCTGTTTGCCTACCCAGCTGTTGTCTTTCTCGCTTTTTTCCTGTTCGGCCATCTGCGCCAGCTGCTGTTCATAGTTCTGCTTCAGTCCTGCCAGCACGACGTTATCGGGATATTTCTTCAGCAGGTCGGCCAACGAGGCTTCGAAGTCGGAACGGGGGAAGCTGCGGGAAGACCAGCTCAGCGCCAGCGCGCAGAGCGTAGGGTTGGTGCCGGTATTCAGGAACTGTTTGAGGTAGGTGTTGAGGTCCTGGATGGCGTTATTTTTTTGGGCGGTGGCGGCCAGCTGAATACTATCGGGAGCGTTCGCCTGCTTGAGGCTGTCCAGGGTAGCCATCGACTGTTCAACTGCGAAATTCTTTTTGCCGAAGACCGTGATCAGGTCTTTGAGCTGGCCACTGGCCGTAGAGCCGCTGACATCGTAGAAATCATCTTTTTTACCCAGGTCGACGTTTACCCTTACCTCCAACGCGTCGTTTATGAGCGGCACGGCGATGGCGTTGTTGCCAAAGACCAGCTCGAAGATCTCCTGCGTCTTTGCAACGCCGGTTAAGTTAAAGCTGCCATTGCTGACCGGTAGCTTTGCGGAGTCCAGGACTACGGGCGGCTGGTCTTTGCCGTAAGCGACTTCCATCAGGTAGACCTTGGAGATAGGTCCTTCCACGGCTGTCAGCTTATCTGCGTTCTTAAAGGTGCCGCTCACGGTGAAAGTGCCCTTTTTCTTGGGCTGGCAGGAAGCGGCGAGGATCAGGCAGACCGAGAAGGTGGCCCATAAAGCTTTTCTTATCATTATCTTAATTTTCCAGTTTTTCTAATAGTAATTGATTGGTCAGCTTAGGATCGGCCTTGCCCTTCGACAGCTTCTTTACTTCACCTACGAACAGGCCGATGAGTCCTTTCTTCCCTTTTTTGTATTCCGTGACCTTGTCGGGCATGCCCGCCAGCGCTTGTTCTATCCAGGCGGTGATCTCCGAGGTATCCGAGCTTTGCAGCAAGTTGAGGGAGACGGCGATATCCAGGGGTTGACGACCGGGTTCCTGCATCAATACGGGAAAGATGCGCTCGGCGGCTATCGAAAAGCTGATCTTTCCTTCTTCCACCAGGCGGATGAGGAGGGCCAGGGAGTCCGGTGCGATCGGTAGGTCTTTCCAGTCCAGCGAGCGCTCATTGAGGCTGGACCGTACGGGACCCAGCAGCCAGTTGGCGGCGGCCTTATAGTTGGTGGTATGCCTGATGAGCCGCTCGAAATAGCCGGCGCTGTCCTTGTCATCCGCGATCCCGCGGGCGTCGTATTCCGGTAGCTGCAGCTCCCGGGTATATTTCAGCACGAGCGCTTCAGGGAGGGGTGGGATCGAAGCCCTGATGGTCTCCAGGAATTCATCCGTCACCTGGAAGGGCGGCAGGTCAGGGTCGGCGAAATAGCGGTAGTCGTTGGCCTCCTCCTTGGTGCGGAGGGCGAAGGTGGTGCCATCAGTGGCATCGAAGCTCCTGGTCTGCTGCTGAATGGGCTTTCCTGCTTCCAGCAGGTCGATAAGCCGGTGCGCTTCGAATTCTATCGCCCGGCGGACGTTGCGGATGCTATTGAGGTTTTTAACTTCCACCTTGGTACCCAGGGCTTTCTCGCCTTTCAGGCGTACGCTAACGTTGGCATCGCACCGCATGCTTCCCTCTTCCATATTGCCGTCGCAGACCTCAAGGTAGCGGAGGATCTTGCGCAGCTCGGTGAGATAAGCATAGGCTTCATCGCCGCTGTGGAGGTCGGGCTCGGTGACGATCTCGATCAAGGGCACCCCTGCTCTGTTGAGGTCGATGCCCGTATATACGGGGTCTATATCGTGTAAGCTCTTGCCGGCGTCCTCTTCCAGGTGGATGCGGTTCAGCTGGATATCGCGCTCGCCGGCCGCAGTCCGGATGGTCACCCGTCCGCCAATGCAGATAGGCGTCGTATGCTGACTGATCTGGTAACCCTTTGGAAGATCGGGGTAGAAATAGTTCTTCCGGGCAAAATAGTTGTTCCGTTCGATGTCGCTATGGCAGGCCAGTCCCATCCGGATGGCATATTCCACCGCCACGCGGTTGAGCCGGGGCAGGGCGCCGGGCAGCCCCAGGGTCACTGGACTCACATGGGTATTGGGTTCGCCGCCGAAAGCCGCACTATCCCCACAGAATAATTTGGTCCGGGTAAGCAATTGCGCATGCACCTCCAACCCTACTACAACCTCGTATGCATCATAATTGATTGCCATATAAATACACTAGCTGCCGGCAGGACCGGCAGCTAGCAAAAATACGTAATTATAGGGCAATATCAGAGATCGGCTGTCTTGAGCTTCCGCGGTGTCTTGACCTCGAGATCCAGGACTTTCCCAGCCCGGCTCACTACCACATGGACACTCGTTTTTGTCCTGCTTCCCCTCGCCGCCAGGGCCAGGGCCGTAGCGCTGTTCACATCGGTATTATCGAACTTGGTGATGATGTCGCCTTCCTTGATACCGGCCTTGCCGGCGGCGGATTCCTCGTCTACGTCCAGCACCTTCACCCCTTTGCCGTCTTCCGTATCCTGTGCGTGGATGCCAAGCTTAGAGCCGCGATTGAAGTTATCATCAAAGTTAAACCCATTCGGGGGCACCATATCCTTGAAATCAAAATTAAAGTCTTGCCCGTCCGGCCCACTGTAGCCATATGCCGACATATTCTTTCCCTTACTCAAGGTAGCCGTTGCCTTTTGCTCTTTCCCATCGCGCTTGAAGGTGATAGTCACCTTGTCTTCAGGCTTATATTTCCGAATGGCCCCTACCAGGTCTTCAGGACCGTCGATGACCATATCATCCACCTTGGTAATCAGATCACCTTCTTTAAGACCGGCCTTCTCGGCGCCGCTGCCCGGGGAGACCTCGCCGACCTGCGCCCCGGCAGGGCCGCCATCCGTCCGGATGGACGTTACGCCCAGAAAAGCCCTGTTACCGGATGTGCTGTAGCCATCCATGCTCCAGCCGCCCTTCTTGCGAAAGGGAGACGCCATTGCCATATCGCCTCCGTCCATATAGATCGTGCCATTCTTCAAGGTCTTGATGCTCCTTTTGGTGATAGCCAGGTTATCGTCCTGGTATTCCGATGCCGGCTTGCCATTCACAAACACTTCGCCGTTCTTTATCTCTATAGTTACCTTCACATCCTTGTCGGTCTTGTGCTTGATAATGATCTCCTGGCTGCTGCGTTCAGGCCTGTGCGCGGTATCGTCGGGTACTTCGCCGGGAGTCTGCACCAGCTGCGCAAAGCCCGCTGTTTGTAAGGTCAGCATTGCGGCCGCCAGTACAGCCATCTTTAGGGAGTATTTGTTCATCTCTTCTGTTTTTTGAGATTAATAAATGGATTATCTACGTCTGTCTTCGTAGATCAAATATAGGGGGATTTTTGGAAATACGAAAGTTTTCGGAAATGTTAAATTCGGCGATTAATTTTAAACACTGGAAAGTGTCTATTAGTGCCTTATTAAAAAATCTTTGGTTAAATATGGATTGAATTCGTCTAAAGGAAGAGGTAGGAAATAACCCTTAATACATTCGATATTTAACACGCATATTTCCATATGCAATCTATCCGAAAAATTAGCTTCTTCGTAAATCTTTCCTCCTTCATGAAATGGGCTTCTAATAGTATCATATGAAGGT
>JAMFRX010000062.1 GCA_026224995.1 Puia dinghuensis | reverse complement strand
GGGCTTGCTGTCGGGCTGGTAGCCCCAGGCGCAGAGATCGCCGGACGCGTTTACCACTCCAGCCTGCACGTCCATGGCCCGCATCACCGCTTTTGCCCTTTCGGCGGCGTAGCCTTTGCCAATTCCGCCAAATCCTATGCGCATTCCTTTATCTTTTAACATGACGTTGGTGGTTGCCCTGTCCAACAAGATATTTTTAAAGTTGATGAGCCGGACCATCTTCTTTGCCGTCTTTTTGTCGGGCAGGATGGTCATCGACGGATCGAAATTCCAGAGGCGCTTATCTATAGAGCCATAGGTAATGTCGAAGGCGCCCTGTGTGATCAGGGAAAGACGATTACATCGCTCTATCAGTTCGAATAGCTCCTGGCTCACCTTTACCGGGGCTATACCCGCATTCCTATTGATGAGGTTGGTCTCGCTGTCTTCGCTGAAGGTGGTGAGGAAGCGTTCGATCCGTCGAATCTCTTTGACACCTGCTTCTATCCTTTCGAGGGCGCAATCCTCACGATTGCCTACCACGCTGAGTTCGAAGTGATTTCCCATCAGCCTCATCGCCCTTGTGAAAACAGTCTGTTTCCTCATATGCCCGTTTTTCCTAGTGTGTTGGCCGATGCTATCGATCGGCATCTATCGCCGCTTTCACCTGGGCGGCGAATTCCGCCGGTTTTACGCCCGAGTTCCCTTCCCATTGTTGGAGTTGCTTGCCTTCCGCTGTAAGAAGTAGAGTCAGCGGAAATTGTCCTTTTGCATTGTATTGATCGGCCAGCTTATCGTTCAGAGCTTGCTGCTCTTTGGAAAGTTGATTCTTCTTCATGCGCGGAAAATCGGCGTTCACCAGCACGAGCGTTGAGTCTGCCAGCTTGGAAAAGTCCGGCACATCCAGGATTTCCTTCCGCAGGAGGATACATGGCCCGCACCAGTCGCTGCCGGAAAAATTTAGCAGGATGTGCCGGTGTTCCTTTTGCGCCAGCGCTTTGGCCTCCTGCATATTGGTAAGCCAGGGGGATGCCTGGGACATCCGCATGGTAAGAGGCCAGGTCGGCGTATACGCCATCAGCCATAATGAAAGAAAAAAAGTTCGGATCATAGTTAAATCATGTTTGCCTCCTACCGAATGGCCGCCATGTTATGCGTCACATGTTTTTTACCTCCGAACCGGCGACCGATGATCATCTTGAAAATACTCCTGTCGATACTGGGCGTCAACCCGAAGACATAGCCCGCGTTGAATTCCCAGCGGGGATCGAAGTCGGCATCCACGGCAATCGCCAACTGGTGCTGCTGGACGGCCATCGGATCGAAATGTCTGAACGGACCCCATGACCCGTAGTATTCGATGCCCGGCGCCCAGACCTTGCCGATCTGGTAGCTAAATTTAAGATCCGGCGCGAAGATCGCTCCACGCCCCGCGTCGGCGCCCTTAAAAGTGAGATCCACCACGGGATTGAGCGCCAGGTAAACGGGCCCCAGCTGTTTATCAATGATAGGGCGGATCTCCAGGGTCCAGATATCAGGGTCATAGCCATCCTTCACAAAGCCTCCCTCCAATGAAATGCTCACGCCGACCGGCCAATGCCAGCTTACAGGGGCCATCACGCGGGGGCGCAAATGACTTCCTACATAGTTGGTGCGTCCCATATCGGCGAAATCATTGAAGATATAGAACCCCACTTCCAACCAGGGCGTAAAGCCATGCGTCGTCTCGATGGTCTCCCGGTCCATATGGTTGGTAGATACGACACCGGCGCCCGCTGTGTTACCAATGAAGCTGTAGTTACTATGCAGCTCGACCATCGTCGTATCCTTTCCTACCGTCTGGGACGCATACACCTGGATCTCGTAATTGTCCTGGGCCTGTAACAGAATCGGGTACAAGGATGCCAGCAATATTCCCCAAAAGGATAGTTTCATAATAGTTGAGGACCGAAGGAATTAACCGAATTTGTAGACATGGCCATTCGTAAAAATAGGACAGTTCCCAGGAAGGCCCTGTTAGAGATCAATTATAAATAAATTAGAAAATCATTAGAAGAATCTGGCGGCATCCTGAATTCACTAGGATCTGGGCAGGCGGATGGTAAACGTCGTCCCCTGTTCGCGCTGGGAATGGACCTCCAATGTTCCATTGTGCAGCTGAACGATCCTGGTCGTCAGCGAAAGCCCGATACCATTACCTGCGGCGAAAGTTTTGTTCCTGCCGCGGTAGAAAGGCGTGAAGATATGGGGCAGGTCTGTCGCTGGAATGCCGATCCCGTCGTCCCGGAAGGCGATCACGGGG
>JAMFRX010000547.1 GCA_026224995.1 Puia dinghuensis | reverse complement strand
GGTCGCCACCGGGTAGGTAAACGGATACCATTCGTCGGAATACAGCTCGATGCAGCCCTTCACGAATTCCGTGCTCCGGCCCCAGGCTTTCGCATCTGCGGATTCCACGGGGTAGACGCTCTGGGCCAGCGCCTTCTTTTCGCCGGGCAGGTTGATGCGGGCGGCATCCCAGACAAAGGCCCTGGAAGCGGCCCAGGCCACGTCGCGTGTCTGGTTGCAGCGGAAATGCCAGGTCAGCGAAGCCTTGGCCAGATGACCGGTATTGTCGGTAACCTCCGCAGCGGTACGGATAAATACCGTCTTATCGCTGGCCCTGGCCTTCGCCATGCGGCTTTGCTGCGCGGGAGTCAGCACCTCCGCCGGGTTCAGCAGCTCACCCGAACCTACGACCACCAGATCGGAAGGTGCCGTTATCGTATAGTCGATATTGCCATAGTCAAGGTAGAACTCTCCCTGGCCCAGGTACGGCAGAACATTCCAGCCGTTCACGTCATCATAGACCTCCATCCGCGGATACCATTGCGCTATCTCGTAGATCCAGCCATTGCTCGTGAGCTGACGGCCCATACGGTCCGTGCCATATTCAGGAACCGCGAAAGAGTAATTGATGCGGAACCGGATGATGCCGCCACCAGCCTTCAGCGCCTCCGGCAGCTTTATTTGCATACGCGTATCGGAGACGAGGAAATCCACCTTCGTCTCTTTACCATCCCGAAGGACGGTGACACTCCGGATCACATCCCCATCCGTAAATTTCTTGTTCGACCACCGGCCGCCCGTAACCGGGTTGACGTACTCACCCCGCGAATCCTCGCGGTAGATGTTCTGGTCCAGCTGCAGCCACAGAAACGGCAGCTCGTCGGGGCTGTTGTTCGTATAGGTAATGGTCACGTCGCCGCTCAACGCATGCGCTACCGTATCCAGCACGCTGTGGATCGTGTAATCCACACGGTTGGTCCAGTATTTTTCGCCTGGCGCCCCACCGGCGCTCCGATATACCGTGCCACCTGAAGGGTAAAAAAGCGGGTCGAAAGCCTTGTGTTGGTCGAAACGGGAGGTGGACGGCGTCTGAGCCGATAGCTCTCCGGCGGAAACAGCAAGCAGGAGCGTGAAAAGGAGATTTCTCATGGGCTAAAGATAAAGAACCCCGCGCAATCCATGCGCGGGCCCCGGCAAAGATTTTCTTTGCCGGACTTGATGCCAAAAAAAACGAGGCCGTCGACTTTTACCTGTCCGACGGCCTCGTTTTTAAATATCAAGCTCGTTAACTTAATTCTTTATCATCGAATCCTTTGGCTTAGCTATCCTCAAAGAATCCGCAAACCTCGAAGTATCCGGTGGAATGGAAATATGCATGTCGCGCATCTCCTTTTCCGTTATCGTCGGGGCCTGCCCCGCCACGATGCGCCGATAGATGACGTTCCCAACCGCCAGCGCATCCTCCTTGCTTTGAAAGGCCCGGTTTCCGCTGATGCCCGGTATGATGTTCTGATGATAGAAGGGCCGCCCGTCACGCAGGATGTCATAACCCCAGCCATTGGGCGGAACCTCGAAGGCCCGCACTTCCACCAGCACATGATCCTTCTTCCATTGGCTGCGCTTGTAGATCCCGTAGGAAAACGTACCGATGATCACGAGCAGCATCAGGATGGAAAGGCCCCATTTACGCCAGAAACCCATCCTTAGTCAAATTGATTATAGACCTGAGCAGGGAAGAACTCTTCGATATCGCTGAAACCGGAGGTATTACCCGTTCCGAGACCAGTACCTATAAAACCCCTGTTCTGGAGCGTAAAGCCGACAGCGCCGCTGCGGGCCGTACCTTCATAAGGCGTCTTCTCCGTCCAGAGATCGGTGGCAAAATCATATTCCCAGGTATAAGTCAGGGACGTACCGTTCTGGCCAAGCGTGATATACCCCTTGTCCCCTGTCTGGGTCTTAAGGATAGTGAAGCCTGCACCATACTTGCGGACAATATTGGAATACCCGTCATCATAGGTGCCGGAGCTGGTATTGGAGATATCCCGCAGCCTGGTCCAGGCACTCAGCGAATCGGCGCTCTCCGCAATAGAAGGATCGTATACCCAGAAATCATAGCACATGTTGTTGGTCGCCCAGCGGCTGCCAGGAGTATACCCGGTCAGCAGATAACCCTTGCCATTGTAGACCCAGGTCATCGCACCGGAACGGGGATTGCCCGGCAGGTACGGCTTTTGCGACCAGTGACCCGTCGTAGGGCTGTATTTCCAGACATCGCCGAAATAATAATTATTATCCGTACCGGTGAGGACATAACCTACCGTGTCAAAACCCCAGGCCACCGCATCGAAACGCGGATAGCTCTGAACGGCGTCATGCAGGCTGTCGATTGGAGCCCAGCTATTGCCGCCAGGATTGTAAGCATAGAAATCGGCCAGCGGAGT
This sequence comes from Puia dinghuensis, assembly GCA_026224995.1. Lineage (GTDB taxonomy): Bacteria > Bacteroidota > Bacteroidia > Chitinophagales > Chitinophagaceae > Puia > Puia dinghuensis_A. The sequence continues at coordinate 522 of JAMFRX010000547.1, read as the reverse complement.
AAAGCCGTCATTGCCGACACCGGACCCTACATAGCCAAAATTATAGGTCGTTACACTAAAAGCTACCGCATTACTACGGGGAGGACCAGGGAAAGGAGCGACAGCCGTCCAATACCCGTAAGAAGAATCATAACCCGTAGGAGAGGCAAGATTAATAGGAGAAGGCGTATATTTATAAAAGGCGACCAGGCGGGCATTGGGGCTTACCGGGTTGATGCCCAGACCGACATATGCATTGTTGCCGACCACGAAAGACACCCCAAAACCCATCTGCGTGCCTGGCCATGTAGCTCGCGCTACCCAGTTGCCGTTTTGTGTATAGTTGATGCTAGCTTTGGTGCAGCTGAACAGGATTCCTAGTAACATTAACGCGAACAAAGTAATGTTGATCCGCTTCATATTTTTGTCAAATTTTTCGCTAAAGTATTCGAAGTCGACATAGCAAATTCGTTAAAATGTATTTTCAAGGATATTTAATAGACAAATCGGTATATTTCATATACGAAATGTGATTCCAGCCCT
>JAMFRX010000546.1 GCA_026224995.1 Puia dinghuensis | reverse complement strand
GCACCGGCGACCAATTCCGATGCACTGGCGATTGACTACAATGAGTCGAGTGGCGTAGCGTATGGCAGCGTGATTGTGAACGTCGATCCGACTCCGACTGTGCTCTCTACGGTGAGGTCGCCCTTATGCCATTTGACGATGCTCTTGGACAGGGCCAGTCCGATGCCATACCCGGTATTCTGCGCGTTATGGTCGTCGACCTGGAAGAAGTTGACAAAAAGCTTTTTTACGTTCCCGGGCGCGATCCCCTTGCCATTATCAATGATCCGGACCTCCACCGCATCCGAATTTTGGTCGATCTCCACCCGGATATTCCCGCCATTCGGGGTGAACTTGAATGCATTGGTCAGCAGGTTGTAGAATACTTTTTCCATCTGCTCCTTATCGAAGGGTAGCTCGATGACTGGACTGTCAGCGGCGAATTCGAGGGCGATACGGCGGGACTGCGCCAACTCTTCGAAGGACTGATAGATGGATCGCACAAATTCTACGATATCCTGCCGGGTGGGATTCAGCTTGAGGTGATTGGTCTCCGCCTTCCGGAAATCCATGAGCTCTTCTACCAGTCGCAGGAGGCGGTCGGCGCTCCCGCGGACGTATTGCAATTGCTGCTGGAAAAAAGGTTCCCCGTTCTGGTCCCCGAGCATCTTCTCTACCGGACCGGAGATAAGGGTCAGGTGCGTCCGGATCTCATGCGAGACATTGGTGAAGAAGTTGAGCTTTACCTGGTGCAGCTCGGAATCCCTCTTTAACAGCGCCCGAAGGAAGAAGAAGCGGGTAATAAAGAAGACGACAACCGCAATGAGCAGGACATAGATCGAATAGGCCCACCAGGTGGCCCAGAAAGGGGGCAGCACCCGGATATGGAGGATGGCGGGTGCGCTCCAGAGCCCGTCGTTGTTGGCGCCTTTTACCTCGAAAGTATAGTCTCCCGCGGGCAGGTTGGTATAGGTTGCCGAGAAAGCATTTACCTCGTACCACTGCTTGTCGAAGCCTCCGAGCCGGTATCGATATTTGTTCTTATCCGGCTTGGTGTAGTTCAACAAAGCGAATTCCAGTGTAAAGACATTTTGGCCATAATGCAAGGTGATCCCCTCCATCTGGCTGATGTCCTTGTTCAGCAGCCCGTCTTTCGCGTGGATCTCCACTGGGATATTGAACAGTCGCAAGCCCGTAAAGACCACCGGCGCCACGTAGTTATTGGTTTCGATGCTGTCGGGGTAGAAGGTGGTGAAGCCATTGTACCCGCCGAAATACAGCTTACCGTTCCTGTCCCGGAAATAGGAGTTATAGTTGAAGCCATTTGCCGCCAGGCCGTCGCTGGCCGTATAGGTGAAGAACTGGCGCTTGGACGTATCCATCCGGCACAGGCCATTGTCGGTGCTAATCCAGAGGTATCCCTTGCCGTCTTCCAGCACGCCGAGCACATTGTTGTTGGCCAACCCGTCCTTTTCCGTATAGGTGACGGTCTTGGGGGTTGCGGGATCATACACCGCCAATCCGCCATAATATTTGCCGACCCACAGGCGGTGCCCGGCGTCTTCCCAGAGACTGTTGATATACGTATTGGTCAGCCCGCTGGCCTCGGGCGGGCCTGGCAGGGGAAGGCCGTCGGCGGTAAAGGCGAACAGCCCGTTGGTCGTGCCGACCCAGAGATTGCCGCGCGCGTCTTCCAGCAAGGCATGGATCGCCTTTTTCCCGAGGATACCCGACATGGGCTGACCCGGGTCCGTGACCTCTTTGCCAGCCAGGAGCTGCAACCCCGTTTGTCTTCCTATCCATAGCCGGCCACGCCGGTCTTCCAGCAGGACGTCGATCTCGGATTCGGGCTGATCTGAACTCGTCTCGCTGGCGGGATAGCGGATGAATTGCCGCCGGGCCGCGTCGAGCTGCTGTAAGCCGCCGTCATGCGTCCCCACCCATATCTTCCCGCTTCGGTCCCGGTAGACGATTTTCACAAGGTTGGAGCCGAGGCTGGTCACATCGCCGGCCCTGTACTTATAGGCCGTGAAGAGACCCGTGAGCCGGTCGAAGCTGTTGAGCCCGCCTCCTTCGGTGCCGATATAGAGCAGGTGGCTCTCGTCTTCGGCCATCCCGCTGATGACATTGTTGCTGATGCTGGAATGGAACTTGCTGTTCTGGTAGATCGTGAAAGGGGTAGAATAGGAGTTGACAATATTAGCCCCGCCGAAATAGGTGCCGATCCAGATGGAGGCCCCGGCATCCTGGAAGAGGCTGTAGATACTGTTATGACTGAGCCCTTTTCTGTTCTCGGGGTCTTCATTGTAGCTGGTGTCCTTGCCGGTAAGCGGGTCCAGGACCGTGAGCCCTTCCAATGCGCCGATCCAGAGTTTTCCTTTTTTGTCGCGGATGATCTTGCGGATGGCCATCAGGGGATGGGAGACGGTAAAGGTGTTCGACTCCGGGTGGTAAAGGTCGAGGCCGCTGCGGGTACCTATCCACAGCTGTCCCTGCAGGTCCTCCGCGAAGGTGGAGGTATAATCATTGCTGAGGCTGCCGGGTTCGCTGGTGTGGGTGAACGACTGTAGCTGCCAATGCCCTTGCCGCAGGGTCAGGCGTGTTATCCCAACCGCCGTGCCCAGCCAGATATCGCCCCGGCGGTCTTCATAGACGGTACGGATGTCGACGCCATCGAAGAGGGGAGGAGGGGGGGACCCGGAATGCCCGATCCAGCCCAGCCCGTTGGAAGTGCCGACCCAGAGGTTGCCGGCACGGTCCTCGGCGAAGGAGCTGATGCTCCTGGAAGGCAGCCGGATGGCGGCAGCGGGTTGGATGTGTACAAACGAATCATTCACCGCATCGTACCGATCCAGCCCGAGGTTGGTGCCGACCCAGAGCTGGTGGTGGGAATCGCAAAAAAGGGTATAGACATAATTATTACAAAGGCTTCCGCCCTGGCCGGGGATATTCTTAAAGATGCGGAAAGCATGACCGTCATAGCGGTTCAGCCCATTACGGGTTGCCAGCCAGATGAACCCCTTGCCGTCCTGGGCGATAGACAGCACGGAACGCTGGGATAGCCCGTTCTCTACATCCAGGTGGTCAAAGACCAGGCTCTGGGCGTATCCCTCCGTTGCTACTCCATATAATAGGCCAGCCATGACCAGCCCCTTGCGTATTATGTTGATCAGTCCTATTCTCAAATATAGCCAAAATCGAAAATTCACCCCTTCCCTTTAGGATCTTCCACCCTGGGTACACAAGAAAATCTGTTAATAATCAGCACATTTGTTTTGGCAATTCACCAAAACCAAAACGCTTTCTATGCGCTTGTCATCCAAATTATTTAAAAAATGGCCCGTCTTCCGCAGGTTAGACTTCCTTTTCGGATTGTTCCTGCTGCTGCCTTTTGTCGGCCTGGCGCAGTTCCGTCCGATCACGGGAACAGTCATGAATGAGTCCGGCAGTCCGCTGGAAGGCGTCTCGGTCTCCGTAAAGGGGCGGGCGCAGGGAACGGTCACCGACTCGCTCGGCAGGTTCCGGATCAACGTCCCACTGGGCGCTACACTCTCCTTTTCATCCGTCAACTACGACGCGCAGAGCGTCGTCATCACCGAAAAGACCGAATATCCCATGGTCATGCACCAAAAAGCCGGGGGCATGAATGACGTCGTGGTGGTCGGCTATGGCACTTCCCGGCGCAGGGACATCACAGGGTCCGTGGCATCCGTGAACATGAACGATTTTGCGAAGGCTCCGGTGAAGTCCTTCGACGACGCCCTGGCGGGCAGGGTGGCGGGGGTCCAGGTGACCAGCAACGATGGCCAGCCCGGCGGCAACGCCAATATCGTCATCCGCGGCCAGGGATCCATCACCCAGGACAACTCCCCCCTGTATGTGATCGACGGCTTTCCCCTGGAAAGCGCCAATGCCAACTCCATCGACCCGGCCGATATCGAATCCATCGAAGTGCTGAAAGATGCCTCCGCCACGGCCCGCTATGGCGCCAGGGGCTCCAACGGGGTCATCCTGATCACCACCAAACGCGGGAAGAATGGCGTTCCCGTCGTCTCTTACAATGTCTACGCGGGAGCGCAAAAGGTCCCCAAGAAGATGAAGATGATGGACCCCTACGACTTCGTCAAGTATGTGCAGGAGGTCAATCCGGTCTCCGCCGACTCCATCTACCTCTCCAACGGGGTCACGCTGGACGACTATAAGAACAGGAAGGCGGTGGATCTGCAGGATTATATCTACCAGACGGGGCTCAGCGAGAACCATGATATCGCCATCAGGGGCGGCAACGACAAGACCCTCTATTCCATCTCCGGCAACCTGCTGGATCAGAAAGGCATCATCATCCAGAGCGGGTTCAAGCGCTATCAGGGCCGGTTTACTCTGGACCAGACCGTCACCCCGAAGCTCAAGGTCGGACTGAATGCCAACTACGCTTACAGCGTGGCCTATGGCCAGCAGGTGTCGAACACTGTTTCCGGCACCAACACCTATTATGCATCCTCCAACCTGCTGTATTCCGTTTGGGGCTACCGTCCCACGGTAGGGCTGGGCAGCAGCGACAGCTCCACCAACCTGCTGGGCGCGCTCAACGACCCGACGTTGATCGGCAATTCGGCGCAGGACTATCGGGTAAACCCTCTTATCAACCTCAAGAACCAGCAGACGAATATCAAAAACACGACCCTTATCGCCAATGCCTATGCGGAATACGCCATTACCCCGGCGCTCAAGCTGCGGATCACGGGTGGCGTCACCAACGTGACGGCGGAGACGGATGTCTTCAACAATTCCCAAACGCAGTCCGCCAGCCAGTACGACGCGCAGATCATCGGCGTCAACGGCAGCGTGGGCTATACGCCGAATACCACCTGGATGAACGAGAATATCCTCACCTTCGAAAAGCGCATCCATGACGATCACCACATCACCCTGATCGGCGACTTCTCCGAATATGGCAATACCAGCGCCGTCCGGCAGCTGTCGGGCTCCAACCTGCCCAACGAAGATCTGGGGCTCGATGGCATCGACCTGGCCCCTTCCGGTAATATCAATGCAGTCTCCAGCAGCAGCCGCTGGAAGATGCTGTCTGGTGTCGGCATCCTGAACTATGACTACCGGTCCAAATACCTGCTCAGCGCCTCGATGCGTGCGGATGGCTCTTCGAAATTCGCGCCGGCCAACCGCTGGGGCTATTTCCCGGCCGGGTCCGTCGGCTGGCGGTTCAGCAGCGAAGACTTCATGAAAGATCTCACCTGGCTTACCGATGGCAAGCTCCGGGCCAGCTACGGCGCCTCGGGCAACAACCGGGTCAGCGACTTCGCCTACCTGCCCACCGTCGGCTTTCCGGGCACCACCAACTGGTATTCCTATGACAACCTTCCTCCTACGGTAGGGTCGGGAGTCACCGCTGCCGGCAACTACAACCTCAAGTGGGAGACTACCCTTCAATCCGATATCGGCCTGGACCTTTCCTTCTTTAAGAGCCGGCTCAACTTCACCGCAGACGTCTATCGGAAGACGACGCATAACCTGCTGCTGAATGCCAGCCTCCCGTATTTCATCGGCGTGAATCCCGCCAGCGGCTACGAGAACGTAGGGGAGCTCCGCAACCAGGGCCTGGAACTCGCACTCAACACCATCAATATCCAAACCAAGGATTTCACCTGGAGCAGCGGCTTCAACATCAGCTTCAACCAGAACAAGATCCTGGCCCTCACCGGCAACCAGACCTCGCTGCTGTCGGGGTCGGGCACCTTCTTCGATACCCGCTTCTCTTCCCTTTCTCCTTATATCGCCGCAATAGGCCGATCGATTGGGGAGATGTATGGCCTGAAATCCGACGGCGTCTACCAATATTCCGATTTCGATAAGATGCCGAATAACACCTATCTGCTGAAACCCAATGTTCCCACCAATGGCGCGACCCGTTCGACCATCCAGCCGGGCGACATCAAATACAAGGACATCAACGGCGACGGTGTGGCCGACAGCAAGGACTATACCGTCATCGGACGGGGCCTGCCCATCCATATCGGCGGCTTCGTAAATAACTTTCACTACAAGGCTTTCGACCTCAACATCCTCCTGCAATGGTCCTATGGCAACCAGGAGATCAATGCCAACCGCTATATCTTCGAAGGCGGCATCACCACCAACCCCAACCTCAATCAGCTGGCCAGTTATGCCAAACGCTGGGAGCCCACCAACCCGAGCAATACCCAGTTCAGGGCTTTGGGCATGGTCAACGCGGCCTATTCCTCCCGGGTCATCGAAGACGGCTCTTACCTCAAGCTGCGGACCGTGAGCCTGGGCTATAATGTCCCGGCCGCCGCCTTGCAAAAGATCAAGATCAAAAGCATCCGCGTCTATGTCTCGGGGCAGAACCTGCTCACCTGGACAAAATATTCGGGACCCGATCCGGAAGCGTCTTCCCGCAACAGCAACCTTACGCCCGGGTTCGACTATGGCGCCTATCCTCATTCGGCAACGGGCGTGCTGGGAGCAAACATCAATTTCTAAATCGACAATTGACCTCTTTATGAACCGAATAATCTTCCTCCTTTTCTTACTGCTGATGGCCTGCGGCCTGCCGTCATGCAAGAAAACGCTGGATACCACCCCCACGGATTTCTATACCCCTGTGAATTATTACAACACCGCCGCCGAGCTGCAGCAGGCGCTTACGGGCTGCTACGGCCTCCTTGCCCACCAGAATATCTGGGGACAATACCTCAACTACGAGTTCTGCTCGGCAACGGATGAGCTCATCAGCAACCAGAACAACGCCAACGCCTCCAACCGGGCAGCTACCTATATCTACGATGCCACCAACTCCTATATCGCCGGAACGTATCAATATCTGTACCTGCTCATCGGCAATGCGAACGATCTGCTGGACAACATCAACAAGCCGGTGATGGACAGCAGTGCCCGCAATCTCATCAAAGGGCAGGCCCTCTTCCTCCGTGGCTACTGCTATTTTATCCTCACCACCAACTGGGCCAATATTCCCCTGATCCTGCATCAGCCGGGCATCGCCGACGTCAACGTGGCGGCCACCGCGCAAAAGGATGTGTATACGCAGATCGTCACGGACATGCAGCAGGCGGAGACTCTGCTCCAGACGCAAACGGAAGCCAAATTAGGCTATACCGACCTGGTGACGGTGGATGCCGTGGATGCCATGCTGGCGAGGGTCTTCCTATACATGGCCGGCTACCCTCTGAACGACGTGGCCCGTTACAATGATGTGTTGACCTATACCAACAAGGTCATCAATTCCGGCGCACATAGCCTCAACCCGGATTACCGACAGGTGTTCATCAACCTTACGCAGGATAAATACGATACCAAAGAGAGCATCTGGGAAGTAGGCTCCTATGGCTCCGCCGCGGGCGCTACCAATGCCAAGTCCAACGACTATGGCAACTTCGTCGGCATCCAGAGCAGTT
>JAMFRX010000545.1 GCA_026224995.1 Puia dinghuensis | reverse complement strand
ATACGTTTTCCGGTTGCATATCAAGTGTAGTAAAAGACATCCTTGTATGGTATGATTCGTATGCAGTGCAGCACCAGTTATCCTCGTTTGCAGGATAATTTAGCACTAATTTTCCACTGAAAAAAGGGTAAAAACACCGTCTAAAGCTCAAACAAAATACCGTGTTTTTCACGTTGCAGGCGTCCAGCGTAAGATCTATCTTGTATTCCACTCTACTCTACCACCACCCGATTTACTCTTCTGCTACCAGTAGTCCGGAACTCGGCAGGCTGTCTCGATTGAAGCCGCTGGCGATGCATTCATAATGCGTCGTGCAAGCAAGTATTGCCATTGATCAACTATTATTCACTCAAAAAAACGAACATTTATGGCTAATGAAGCAATTTCATCATTCCGGCCTGCCCGGAATCGGGAGACGGTGACCCAGGATCTAGGCTTCCTGGCAGAATTATCAGGAACATGGGAAGGACAGGGCTTCAACCTGATTGCCCGACCTGAGGCGAGCGGTAAGTCGCCGCTGTTCCTTGAGCTCAATCAGACGTTTGAGACCCTCACCTTTAATCCGATCTCTTCCTCGATCCCAAACCGGGGCGACGCGGCGCCCGATATCGTATTGTTTGGACTCACCTATCTGCAGAAAGTCGTGGACCTCGTGACACAAGGTGCGCTGCATATCGAGCCTGGTATCTGGATCCATATCCCGTCCGGGGATGCAGGTGGAAACCAAAGTGTAGCCAGGATGGGCAATATCCCGCATGGGAATTCCCTGCTTGCTCAGGGCATTGCCTTGCTGGTGAACCCGGTGGCAGCTGGCTTTGACCCGGACAAGACCGCTCCCGCGACTACTGCTCCATTTCCTCAAAACACCCCGATGCCGCTTCCGGGAACGCCTAGCGCCTTTAAACCTTTTAACCTCAGCGACACCAGTCCCGCCGCAGTCGATTTCAGAACGCCCGTTGGCCCGAACGGCCAGATACCGGCGACGATTTTGGGAGTGCCATTGCAGGACGTGATCAACGATCCGGTGAAATTACTAACGGCGGCGCTTAAGGGTCAGACCATCGAGACAATGGTAGTGATAGAAGTTTCCACGATAGCCAGTATACCCGGCGCAGATCCGACAGATCCGACGAATCCGGCAAAATCGATTCCCAAGCCCTTCCCAAGCGGCGGCGGCGGCATCGAGAACATTCCTTTCCTGAAGAAAAACGCCGATGCGGCAACCATGTTCGCCACTTTCTGGATCGAGAAGATTAAGGGTCCCACACCCGATACCGATTTCTTTCAGCTCCAGTATGTCCAAACCGTATTTTTGAATTTCCCTATCATTGCGCCACCCGCACCCCCGAAGCCGTTCACCTGGCCGCATGTATCCGTAGCTACATTGCGGAAAGTCTTTGGTGGCCAATAACAACCGCGGCAGGCACAGCGGGCCTGGCAATAATGGACCGAACATGTGAATCCTATAAGGTTTGTCAATAGTTATATAACACTATTGGCAACCTATTGGGATACCTTTATTGCTGTTATGTTTTGTCCCCATTTATAACTTAAACCGCTGCTCAGGCAGCACAAGCATATGCAGCAAAGCCTCAATCATTTGATCAATTGGAATTTGGACGCAAGGGATGGCGAGATCGGGAAGGTCAGGGATTTCTACTTTGATGATCAAAAATGGACGATCAGATACCTCATTGTCAAGACAGGGAGCTGGCTTTCCGGCCGGGAGGTGCTCCTCTCCCCCGCCGTTGTCCTCCGCCAGCCTTGGGAGTCAGGGCTCTTTCCAGTGAGCATTACAAAACAACAAGTACAAAACAGTCCTCAGATCGATACCGACAGGCCTGTCTCCCGCCAGCACGAATCGGAATTAGCTGCCTATTATTCCTGGCAGGAGAATTGGGCGTCTGGCCTTTATTCCGGTGCCCTTTGGGGTGTTATTCCCGCTACGCCCGTCTTCGAGCCCTCTATTCTAGCAGAAATGGACACTGAAGCTTCCCATGACAACCTGCATTTAAGGAGTGCCGGGAAGGTCAAAGGGTATCATATCCAGGCCGCCGATGGCGATATTGGTCATATCGTCGATTTCATCATTGACGATCAAACCTGGCAGATATCCCATCTGTTGGTCGATACACATAATTGGGTCGGTGGCAAAAAGATCCTCATAGAGGTCAGACACATTGGATCTGTTCACTGGGATAATTCTACTGTCAGCGTCGATCTCGCTATGCAGGAGATCAAGGACGCCTCCGCCGTAGATCAATGGGATTATATCGTCCCCGGAGGGGAAAAACGCGAAAGCGAGAATCACCTCTCGTCTCATTTCTAATCGCGCTCATTCTTTCTTCTGCGAGCGTCTGTCAATAACCTTGCCTTGCAGCATCGTCAGTTCAATTTTGTCAAAAGCGAGAACATCGGCAGCCGGTCCCACCGGCCTTCTGGTAGGCGTTCAGCTGCCGTTCAGCCGTCAGCATGAATACATCGTGCGCCCAGCCGGTATCCCCTTCCTGTACCAGGGCATCCTTAAAGAGCTTCAGCGTCGGCGTCAACGCCATATGGGCCTGGAGCATTTTGGCGATCAGCTCCTTACTCCAGGGCAATCGATCGTCCGGGGTCGTATGAGCCAGGATATTCACCCCGTTGTTAGCCGCTATCCATACGCCTTTGCCCTCGGAGGGATGTGCGAATACCGGCTTGCCCCGGCCATGTGCGGTAGTAGT
>JAMFRX010000544.1 GCA_026224995.1 Puia dinghuensis | reverse complement strand
CGGCAGCCTGGACGATATGATCTTCTATCCCCGTGTGCTGACATCCCCCGAGGTGACCAATCTCTATACCTATTACGCAGCAACGGCTCTTCCCCTGCATTGGGCTTCTTTCACCGGACAGCTCGACGCAGGACAGGTCGACCTCAAATGGCAGGTAGACAATTCGGTCGATAATGATCATTTCGAAATCGACCGGTCAACGAATGGAAAAGACTTTGTATCCATCGGAACAGTAGCCAATCAGGCAGGAACAGTGCTGGGAGCAGGCAGTGCAGCTTATCTGTTTACAGACAGATCCCCATCGGCAGGAACGGATTATTATCGGATCAAACAGGTGGACATCGACGGCAACTTTAGCTGGTCGACCATCGTATCCTTTACCATCGGCAAGGCTTCCAGTACCCTCCACCTGCAAGCCAACCCGGTAGCCGATGAAGCAGTCCTCGTCAATGAGGGTCTGTTGCCCATTCAGCGGATGCAGGTCCTCGATGTTTCCGGCAGGGTCCTCATCGACCAGGAACCTGGTTCCACCAATTCGCTGTTATCCGTAAGGACCAACATCCTCCACTCCGGATATTACCTGCTTCGGATCATCACAGCCGGCGATGACACGCCCACTATAATAAGTTTCGTAAAATTGTAATCAGAGCTTTCCCTGTCGTTTCCGAAGCGCCTTCAATACCGTCTTTTCCTTTTCGGCCATCTTCTCCACCGCGATGGTAAAGGCGATCGGACTGACCGCCCGAATATGTTTTGTCAGGTGAGCCTGCGCGTCCTTAGGATAGACGTTCCGCAATTCCCGTAAGGCCCAGCCGACCCCCTTTTGTACATAATATTCCTTGTCCCCGAGCAAAGGGGTGATCAATGCGTCGATCTTGGCAAAGGGCAGATGGATCTTCTTTGTCCGGCTATAATACAACAGTGAAACTACCGACTGCCGGCGCTTCCAAAGATCTGGGTCTTTATTCCATTGCCGCAATACCCGGTACACCTTCTCCGGTGCGACCACCAGGATCTTGGTGTAGACCTTGGCCAATGCATCGCAAAGCCCCCAATCGTCGACACTATCCTGCCAATGGACGATTACCGGCCACATCAACTCCAACTGCTCTTTTTTCTTCAGGTGCCGTTCCAAAAAGAAAGTCGCATGTACCTTGACCCAGAAACCGGTGCTGTTCTTCCAGATATGATCCCAAACCGCCAGCTGCTCCTCGAAAGTAAGGCCGGAAAAACTATAGGGTTGTCTGGCCGCCTTTCGGTGCGCCGGTACTCTCGCCGGAATAGCCGCCAGCCGCTTCGAAACCTCCTGTAAGTTAATGTCGTGCTGTGTTGCCATAGTCGCCACTAATATACAGCTTCTGCATCTTGCAGGGGCCGCGAGGGCCTCATGATCGAATTGAAGCACTTATTTCTCAAATTTTAGCGTATTTTACCTTCAGAAACTCTCTACCATGGCTGGTGCACTAATTAACTTCTTTCTCCCCTTATTTTTTATCGCGTCTATTGGGCTGCTGGCTTATTCGCTCGTTCTTTTGATCGTCTCCTTGGTCAAAAAGTCGCCGTCACTACGGAAGAAGGCGTTCAAATTTGCGATTCTTCCGCTCATTTATGTCGTTGGGATGCTTAGTCTGTTCCGTTTTGTTTCCTGGAACTACAATCGAAAAATGATGCCGAAAATATCGGGTACTTATCAGTACTCGCTTAACGACACCTTTCGGCTTACCTACCAGTTGAGAAGTGACAATACGTATATGATCAAAAGTCCAGCGCTGACCGCTTCGGGTACCTGGGCCATTGAATCTAATACCAAATTGATTACCTTTTATGACCAGGATAAAAAAGAACTTACGAGATCTCTGCTTAAACTGACGTCTATTAAACCTTCGCTATTGTTCCTCAATAATAAAGACACTATTGAACTCGTCAAACAAGATTAAGTATCTCCTTTTTCTATGTTACGTATAGGCATCATCTTACTCTGTTTCGGAGCGCTTTACATAATAAAGCCCGACATCTATCGCAGGGGCGTTTGGAAGCAAACCGATATCGCCCAACGAAAGCTGACACCTGCGCAGTACACGCGGTATATGCGTCTACTGGGAGTAGCTTTTATCATTACTGGAATCGTGCTCCTCATTCTGTCCAGGCGTTAAATAGCATTCGCTTAAAAAAGGCTTATTTTTGCACCGTCATGAACTTTTATACCCGCAAGTGGATCAAACCGGAGGACCTCAACGCGCACGGCACTTTGTTTGGTGGCAGTCTGCTCCGTTGGATCGATGAAGAGGCCGCCATCTACACCATCATCCAACTGGGCACCAATCGCTGCGTCACTAAATTTATATCCGAGATCAATTTTGTCAGCTCGGCGCGCCAGGGAGATATTATCGAATTGGGGATCAAGGCGACCCATTTCGGTCGAACATCCCTTACCCTTAGTTGCGAAGTCCGCAATAAGATCACCAAAAAAAGCATTTTGACGATCGATAAGATGGTCTTCGTCAGTCTCGACAAGGACGGGCAACCCTGGCCGCACGGAAGAACGACGATTACCTATACGGACGAGCGGCTTCGCGAGGATTAGGGGGTTGGTGTCGCTCGTTTCAGCAGCAAAAGCACATTATTGGGGTTGGCGCCGGAATTTTAGCCCGCGCCATTGTGGCCAAGCTTTTTTTCGGCCGTCTCCATCTTTACCTCGACCTTGACCGAATCGGCCAACAGGAGCCGCACTTTGCCGAGCGTCCGATACAAGGTGTCTACTTCCACCTTGTCGCCCATTTTCACTGCCACGAGAGCGCTATCTGTCTTTCCGTTAATGACCCGATGAGCCCGGAATGACTCCGTTGCCATGGTCGGCCAACCGATAAATTGTTTGTCAGGTTTGCCATTCGTTACCTCGAATGTTTTCGTGTCTACAGTTACCGGATAGTCCCATTCCAGGTTTTCTACGACTTCGTCCCGGCCTGCCATCAATCCGGTGAGCTTAGAGCCGACCCGGTGGAGATCGATGCCCTCTTCCCGGGTGTCCATTTCGATCGTGAAGAGCTTCTTAAACTCGCCGTTTTGATAGCCGACAAAGGAGTTGATGTAGTAAATGTCCTCCCCAGGCGTGACGATTTGCGCAACAAGAAAGGGGAACTGAAAGCTGTCGGTCACATCGCGAATTTTGAAATTGCAGGCGCTGCACCCGCCCAGGTTATCGAGACCGGCCTCCAGCGTATCGGCCTTGCCAGTTTTCTTGTTGATATGGACAAAGTAGTTTGTAGAGATTGTATGTTGGTCTTCTTCATCGACTTTGCCATCTACAACTGCGAACCGGGAGCTCAGCGAAATGGCGTCGTTCTTTAAATCCAGCCGTGTGTGTTCGACGTATTTCGTCGGATAGCCTTGGTCGTCCCGTCCGCCGGCGGTATCTTTTGCGACGATCCTGGTGCTGTCCCGGGTTGTTGTAATAGGGGTCCTGTTCCTGCAGGAAAAAAAGGGGAGAAAAGCGATCAGGAAGGTTAGGGGGTAAGGCTTCATAGCAGCTCAAGATACAACGCGTTTCTAGGAATGTCAAATCGGGTCACCCCGCTCCATAACTGATTCATGCGGTCTACAAATGGAAATTATTGGCCGGCCTCAATATCG
>JAMFRX010000543.1 GCA_026224995.1 Puia dinghuensis | reverse complement strand
GCCATCATCGCCGCCAACAAATGGCAGCGCCCCATCTGCTTCAACTCCACCTACGAGCTGGAAGACCTGGGCCTGGCGAAATATATCCGGCAGGATGGCCTAGCCGGCCGGCTGGTGCCCGTCGAGAGCAAGAACGCCAACTTTGGCTTCTACAACAACGACGTAGCCTATACTAACATGATGACGAAGTTCGGCTTTGGCAACGCCGTCACCCCCGGGGTCTACTACGATGAAGAGAACCGCCGCCACCTGAACACCCTCCGTGCGGCACACGCGCAGCTGGCCCTTTCCCTCATCGATGCGGGCAAAAAAGACAGCGCCCGCAATCTCCTGGAACATTTTGACAAAAATGTCTATGAGCCCAATTTCCCCTACGGCATGACGTCTAACCGTGGTAACCAGCAGAATCGCATCTCCATGAGCTTCCTGCTCGCCTGCTACGAATGCGGAGACCTCGAGCTGGCTAAAAAGGTGTCAGCCTCACTCAAAAAAGACCTCTCCCAGCAAATGCGCTACTATAACTCGCTGGGCGAAAGCATGAACAACGAACAGCTCGCCGTCAACGCCCAGATGGCCACACAGAACAAAGGCGGAAATCTGAGCGACAAACAGGCAGGATTCGCGCAGGATATCCTCAGCAGCTACGAGATGCTCATGCGCCTCGACGACTGGCAGCGGCAATTCGCCAACGGGCCGAAACCCCCAGAGGTTCAACAACCTTCGAAATAAGACACTCAGACCACTATTGCGAGGCCGGCCCCTGTGGGCCGGCCTCTTTTTTGACAGAACCATTTGGTTGAATAAGTTGTTTTAAATCTGTAAATTGTAAACATGATAGGTTTCCATTTCAAGCACTATGATCCCGAGGAGAACGGCAAATCGAAGTTCGAACAGCTGCTGGACGTCTTCATGCAGCTCCTGAGCTATACCAATGGCGACGTCGGAGAGGCCCTCCAGTGGATGAACCAGCTGGATAAAGAATACCAGCTAACCAATGACGAGTATGGCATGGGGGATTTCATCGAAGACCTCAAGGACAAGGGCTATATCGACGATAACCGCGAGACGGGAGAGATCACCATCACGCCCAAGACCGAACAAGGCATCCGCCGGCGTTCCCTGGAAGAGATCTTCGGGAAGCTAAAAAAGACCAGGCAGGGTAACCACAATACCTTTAAGCCGGGCGGCGGCGACGAGCAGAACTCCGACACCCGCCCCTTCCGGTTCGGCGACCAGCTGGAGCAGATCGATTTCACCGAGTCCATCCGCAACGCCCAGATCAACCATGGCATCGACAGCTTCAACATGCAGGAGGACGACCTCAAGATCCGCGAAACGGACTACAAGGCGCAGACTTCCACCGTGCTGATGATCGATATCTCCCACTCCATGATCCTCTATGGGGAGGACCGGATCACCCCGGCCAAAAAAGTGGCGATGGCCCTCAGCGAGCTCATCACCACCAAATACCCCAAGGATACCCTGGACATCGTCGTCTTCGGCAACGATGCCTGGCCGGTAGAGATCAAGGACCTGCCCTACCTGCAGGTCGGCCCCTATCACACCAATACGGTGGCGGGTCTGGAGCTCGCCATGGACATCCTGCGGCGGCGCCGCAATGCCAACAAGCAGATCTTTATGATCACCGACGGCAAGCCTACCTGCCTGAAGGTCGGCAAACGGTATTACAAGAACAGCTTCGGCCTCGATCGCAAGATCACCAGCCGTTGCCTCAACCTGGCTGCACAATGCAAAAAGCTCAAAATACCAATCACAACTTTCATGATCGCGAGCGACCCTTATCTGCAGCGGTTTGTAAACGAGTTCACGGAAACGAATAGTGGAAAAGCCTTCTTCGCCTCTCTTGACCGCCTCGGAAGCTTTATCTTCCGGGATTTTGAGAGCGGAAAACGTAAAACCGTGTACTAGACACTAAAACAACTAAATGGACATTACAAAAATCAAGACCTTAGGTGACCTGAAAAAAACAGGCTACAAGAACAGATCCGTAAAAGAAGAGATCAGGGAGAACCTTATCCGTAAGCTAAAGAACAAAGAGAATACCTTCCCCGGCATATTGGGCTACGAGGACTCGGTGATCCCCGACACGGAACGGGCCCTCCTGTCCCGCCATAACATCCTCTTCCTCGGCCTCCGCGGCCAGGCCAAGACGAGGATGGCCAGGCAGATGATCGAGCTGCTCGACGAATATGTCCCCTTCGTCACAGGAAGCGAGATCAACGACGACCCCTATCGCCCCATATCAAAGTTCGCCCGCACCCTGATCACCCAGAAAGGTGACGACACCCCCATAAGCTGGCTGCACCGCAGCGAACGCTATGGCGAAAAGCTGGCGACCCCGGACGTCAGCGTGGCCGATCTCATCGGCGATATCGACCCCATAAAAGCGGCTAACCTCCGCCTCAACTTCGCCGACGAAGAGGTCATCCACTTCGGCATCATCCCCAAGAGCAACCGGGGCATCTTCGTCATCAACGAAATACCAGATCTTCAGGCCCGCATCCAGGTGTCGCTCTTCAACATCCTGGAAGAAGGCGATATCCAGATCCGCGGCTTCAAGCTCCGCATGCCCCTGGATATCCTCTTCGTATTCACGGCTAACCCGGAAGACTACACCAATCGCGGTTCGATCGTCACCCCCCTCAAGGATCGGATAGAATCCCAGATCCTGACACACTATCCCAAGAGCCTCGAAACCGCCCTGGCCATTACCGAGCAGGAAGCGGATATCCACGAAGATCAGAAGGGCCGCGTCATCGTGAGCGACATCATCAAACGCCTCATCGAGCAGGTCTCCTTCGAAGCCCGCAGCAGCGAATTCGTCGATAAGAAAAGCGGCGTCTCCGCCCGCCTCACCATCGCCGCCTACGAGAACGCCGTAAGCGCCGCCGAACGCCGCGCCATCCTCAACAATGAAAAGGAAACGCCCGTCTGGATGAGCGACCTCATCGGCATCGTGCCTTCCATCACCGGCAAGATCGAGCTCGTCTACGAAGGCGAACAGGAAGGACCATACCAGGTGGCCTTCAACCTGCTGGAGAAAGCCTTCCGCACCCAGTTCATCAACTATTTCCCCAACCCCGAACAACTGAAGAAACGAAAAGCCGAAAGCCGCGACGACAGCCCCTTCCGGCCGGTCACTCATTGGTTCGACAAAGGGAATCACCTGAACTTATTCTTCAACACCCCTGACTCCGAGAAGATCCAGCAGCTGTACAAGGTCGATGGCCTGCATGCCCTGGTGAAGAAATACTTCAAGCAAGCCAACGAAAGGGAAGCCGCGCTGCTCATGGAGTTCGTGCTCCACGGCCTGGCCGCCTATTCCCTGATCAGCAAAAAAGTAGTGGAAGGAAAGATAGAGTTCAAGGACC
Organism: Puia dinghuensis; assembly: GCA_026224995.1. Lineage (GTDB taxonomy): Bacteria > Bacteroidota > Bacteroidia > Chitinophagales > Chitinophagaceae > Puia > Puia dinghuensis_A. The sequence goes on along the minus strand of JAMFRX010000543.1, from coordinate 3,109 downwards.
TCATCGGCTCCATGGTCAACCTGGGCTCCTCCGGCGGCAGCGAAGACGAGGACATCGAAGGCGACGACTTCAACTAGAAGTTGCAGCCCAGGCTTAGGAAAAGGAGCATCCCGAGGCGTCCGCCGCCAAAACAGGGCGATAAGCCCGTGCGAAAGCTCAGCCCGCCACTCGTAGGCTGCCGGCGATAGCCGAGCACTACGTTCTCGAAGAGAAGCTTCCTGCTGGAATGATATTCCTGATTGCCAATGCTGATCTCGGTGTTGGGCGGCACCTTTCCGATACTGGCAAAGGTCTCGCCGGCCCCCATCTCGAAGTAATTGCCGCCGTGGCCGATCAGGTAATTCACCCCTACCGGGATGGTGATCAGGCCGGGGCTGTTGGAGAGGTTATCCCCGACGCCTACCCGCAGCCCCCAGCCGTCCTTTTTCCGGCTCAGGCGCGTATCATAGTTGAGGGAAAGCTCCATGCCTTGCCCGCCCAGCTCGGCATAGATGGCATGGTTGTCCACCGCATAGGGGTTGGCTTGGGCATAGACATGGTTCACGATTAGGAAACAGGCAAGAAGGAACAGGCAGGTGTTACGCATAGATCATAGGTGGTTTGCACGGATAAGATAGGGTCTTTCCCTGAAAAGGGGCATGAAAAAACGATTAAAATACGTTGACCTCCCGCTCCAGATCGACGCCGAATTTCTGCCGCACGCTGACCACGATCTCCTCGCTCAGCTCATAGATCTCCCGGCCAGTAGCCCCGCCATAGTTCACCAGCACCAGGGCCTGCCGGGCATGCACCCCCGCATCGCCATGCCGATAGCCCTTCAAGCCGCATTGCTCGATCATCCAGCCCGCGGCTATCTTGGTGGTATCCGTACCTGTATTCCGATAACCCACTATCTCGGGGAATTCCGCCTGCAGGGCCTCGAACTGCTCGTCAGGCACAGTAGGGTTCTTGAAGAAGCTCCCCGCATTGCCGATCTCCGCAGGATCAGGCAGCCTCCCCCGGCGGATGGCGATCACCGCCTTCGAGACGTCCCGGATACCCGGCTCCCGCACCCCCATACGCTCCAACTCTTCCCGGATAGCGCCATATTCCGTATGCAGCACCGGTTTCTTCGGCAGTCGGAAAGTGACGGTCAGGATCACGAACTCACCCCGGTATTGCCGCTTGAAAACGCTCTCCCGGTAACCGAAGGCACAGTCGTTCAGGCTGAACGTATATATCCTGCCGTCGGCATAGCTCCACGCCTGCAGCTCCTGGAACACATCCTTGATCTCTACCCCATACGCCCCGATGTTCTGCATCGGCGCCGCCCCTACGCTTCCCGGTATCAGCGAAAGGTTCTCGACCCCGGCCCAGTCCCGCGCCAGGCAGTGCTCCACGAACCCATGCCAGCTCTCCCCTGCCCCAACCTGCACATATACATAGTCCTCGTCTTCATCTATCAGATCGATGCCTTCTATCCTGTTGCGCAGCACCAGCCCATCCACGTCCCGCGTGAATAGTATATTGCTGCCCCCGCCCAGCACTAAGACTGGCCATACGTCGGTTCCTTGGCGCCCCTCTGCCTTGGGCGCCGACCGACTGCCCCAGGACAGCAGGGCAGCCAGCTCGTCGGGCGTGGAAAACTCCGCCAGATAGCGGGCATGCGCGTCGATGCCGAAGGTGTTGTAAGGTTTCAGGGAAACATGTTCAAGGATACTATTCATCGGTAGATTAATTTATATCGCATCCACATCCGGGATGATCACCACGCTCTTCCACTGCCGGCTGTTCTGCACGATCGCCGTCTGCTGCTGGATCACCGTCTTCGCGAACGCAATGGTATGCCCGTCCTTGGGCAGCTTCAGCAGCAGCTCCATCAGGTACTGATTACGGATACGCGCCACCACCGGCTCGGCAGGGCCTATAAGATAAGCGCCGAAATCTTTTTTCAGGTTGTTGGCGAAGAACTGCGCCGCCTCCCGCACCACGTCCTTATCCCGATGACGAAAGGTCACCCTGATCACCCGGGAATACGGCGGATAATGGAACTGCTGCCGCATGGCGATCTCATGCTGATAGAAAGTCCTGTAGTCATGGGCCTTCACATAGCCCAGCACCGGGTGCGCCGTATTGGCTACTTGTATCAGCACCAGCCCATCGCCGTCCTTACGACCCGCACGGCCGCTCACCTGCTCCATCAGCTGAAAGGCCCGCTCGCTCACCCGGTAGTCGGCAAAGCTCAGGATGCTGTCGGCATCCAGGATGCCCACCAGGCCCACATGCTCGAAGTCCAGCCCCTTCACCACCATCTGGGTACCCACCAGGATATCGATCCGCCGCTGCTCGAACTGTTGGATCAACGTGTCATGGGCCGTCTTGCCGCGAACGCTGTCTACGTCCATGCGCGCGACCTTGGCCTCGGGGAATACTTCTTCTAAATATTCTTCTATGCGCTCCGTACCGAAATTGCGCTGTACGAATTTATTGTTCCCGCAGGCCGCACAGGTATGCACCGGCGGATATACCGTACCGCAATAGTGGCAATGCAGCTTGTTGGTGAGCTTGTGGAAGTTCAGGGAGACGTCGCAGTTGCGGCACTGGGGGATCCAGCCGCAGACCTCGCAGACCTGGTAGGGCGAATAGCCGCGGCGGTTTTGAAAGAGGATCACCTGCTTTCCCACGGCCAGGGTCTGCACGATGGCGGTGCGTAGCGGCGGGGAAAGAATGGGTTTGCCATGGTCGCGGGCCCCGCCTGGCTCCGCCGGCTTGGGCTGGTCCTCGTTCGCCTGGCGACCAGTCGATTCCAGGCTGCCTTCTGTCGGACGCCCATGCCTATCCGCGCCATTACCCGTCTGTCCATGGCCCGCCCCCGGCAAATCCGTCAGCCAGCTCGCCCCGGCATACCCCCCACCTCCCTTCTTCGCCATCCGCCTGGCTTCCTGCTGCACCGCCGCCCTTAGCGCCTTGGTGTCCACGATCACGATCTCCGGCAGGCTCACCTGCCCATACCGCTCATTGAGCTCCACCAGCCCATACTTGCCCGAAGAGGCATTGTAATACGTCTCCACCGATGGAGTGGCGCTTCCCAGCAGTACCCTCGCCCCGAATAACGACGCATAGTAGATGG
>JAMFRX010000542.1 GCA_026224995.1 Puia dinghuensis | reverse complement strand
CGCAGCTCATGCAACGGGACCACAAGCTCTCCATAGCTCACCCGAATGGTAAGATCGAACCAGTCGATGTTTCGCCCCGCGATGATCTCGAATTGCGGGGTGTTGGTATTGTATTTGAATTTCCGCAGCTTGTTCATACCGAGCACCGGCACATCCATCTGCTGCATCAGCTGGTAGAAGCGCAGGAACCAGCTCTTCTCCAACGCCTCTTTGAAGTTGAGGTAGAAATAGCCATTCGTCTGTCCACCGAATTTTGGGTGCAGCCCCTTGAGGGCCTCGGTAAGCCGAAGCTCCTCCGATTGCTTGCGCCTGATCAACAGTACCCGTTCCTCCTGCTCCACTCTTGTCTCCAGCTCCTCGCTTTCTTCTACTTCCAGTCCGTCATATATCCACTTGGGCTTGATCAGCAGGAAATTCTCGTTGAGCTCGCTTACATAGACCTGCCCCTGCGGAACGGTATCGATGGTCTCGGTACGGATCACGGCATCGGTGTCCACCGGGTAATGCTCTGCCAATGGCCTGATGACCGTAGCCATGAACCGCGGCAGCCCCTCTTCCCGAATGGTCAGCTCCCCACCCCTGTACCGCCCCAGCACTTCCCTGTCGGCAGCCTTCAGCAAAAAGAATTCATTGCCGCTCTTCAGAAAATAAGGAACAACAGCAAAATCCTCCACGGGGTATACCCCCTCATTGACGACCACCGAACAGTGGGTTTGCAAATACCCCAATTGTCTTTCGACGCGGAATTGCAGGGCTGGAGTAGCCGCGCTCATGGCGGCCGGCCGGATGGCCGTACTGTGGAAGCCTTCGCCCACAGGCAGATAGAACAGGTGCCGGACAGCCGGCGCCAGCGGCCTCAGCTCCTGCAATGCATCGCACACCCACTGCCGCAATAGCACATAATGCCGCTCATCCAGCTGGTCAAAGGGCTTGTCCGAATCCCTTAACCAGCCAAAGCCGTTGCGCACCAGGTGCTCCAACAGGGATTCGTCCGCCAGCTTGCGGATCACCTGGGCCAAAGCCACCGGAAACCCTTGAATATAAGTCTTATAATGCGCGCCGGAAAGCGGAATGCGCTGGTAGCTCCGGCCTTCCTTCTTCTCCATGACCAGCAGCAGCTCGACCGCCAGTCCCCCCCGCTTCTCTCCATTGAAATTCAACAGCAACCCCGTCACAAAAGCGGGGTCTTTCTTTCCAGCCGGACCGGCGCCGGTGGCCGGTACAATGATAGTCCTCTTGGGTAAGCTCAATTTTGTTAATTAATTGTAAACGACAGCTTCGTCGCCCACAAAAATAATAACAAAACTTCCTATCCGTTCTACTTGTAGTAACTTTGTAGGTATATCCTGATTGATCTTGCCAATGACTTATTAGATAAGTATTGTAAAATTGTCTACTATGAATTCGACAGTTATTAGCAAGAAACCCGGCGTAGCCGGAAAAGTAAAGACTATTTTCCACGAAAAGTTAGGCGTGGACGAAGCCGCCCTCGTAGATACCGCCAATTTTTCCAATGACCTCGGCCTCGATTCCCTGGACGTGCTGGAAACCTTTATGGCGCTGGAAAAAGCGTTCAACGTCAAGATCAACGACGAAGATGCGGAAAAGCTCACAACGGTAGGCGCCGTGATAGACTATTTCAGCCAACATACCAGATAAAATGACGGCCATCCAATCCATAGGAAATATTTTTCTTCGCGTGCTGAAGGCCATCTTCATCCGCAAAAAAGATTGCTGTAAATAGCCGGCCCCATTCCCCTGCCATTCTTCATTGACCCTGCCTGCCACTATCACTATTTTTCGGCTGCCAGCGGCCGTCGACGCCTACCAATACACCGTATAAAGCGTGATCAGCAGGCCCACGATTATCAATGCGCCCACCGCAAACCCCTTGCTCACTCGGAACATGCTCGTATCCACTTCCAGGCCCTTGTTCACCACCCCTCGCTTGTTCTCGACAAAATTGATGATGGCCATGCCCAGTACGCAGAACACGAAGACAAAACCCATCCGGTCCATAAAGGGGATCTCGAAAAGTCCATGATTGTCCGGGTTAGGCTGATAGAACCCATAAGGCGTCAGCCAGTCCAGGTTCACCCACCTGGGCAGGAATTTCAGCACGCAGGAAAGCACGAATCCCCCAAGCGTGGCGAATAAAGCCGCGTTGGCCGTCGTCCGTTTCCAGAAGAACCCGAGCAGGAACATGGCCAGGATCCCAGGTGAGAAAAAGCCGGTATATTCCTGGATATAGTTGAAGCCTTGCTTGCCTTCGCCCATCAGCTTCTCCCCGATCACCAGCGACATCAGGATAGCCAGCAGCATGGCTACGATCACAGTAGCCTTCCCCGTTATGACCAGCTTCTTCTCGTCGGCGTTCGGATTGATAGCCTTCTTATAGATATCCAGTGTAAATATGGTAGCGATGCTATTGGCCTTGCCGGCCAGAGAAGCGACAATGGCGGCAGTAAGCGCCGCAAAGGCGATCCCCTTGAAGCCTTCCGGCAGCAGGGTCATCAGGTTGGGATAGGCCTTGTTCACATCAACCGCCCCGGTATGGCTCAGCATCCCGGCATGGAACATCCCCTTTTGATACAGCACATAAGCCCCGATACCCGGCAATACCACTATCACGGGCATCAGCAGCTTCAGGAAGGCGGCATACAGGATGCCGCTGCGCGCCGTTTTCAGGTCAGCCCCAAGGGCCCGCTGCGTGATATATTGATTACAGCCCCAGTAGTTGAGGTTTACGATCCACATCCCTCCTATGAGCACCGATAAGCCCGGAAGGCTGACATAGTTGGGCGAATCCTTTTTAAAGATCATATGAAAGTGATCTTTGGCATCCGTCGTCATGATCCTGAACCCTGCCAGCAAACCCGATTGTCCGGACTTCTCGGCGACCAGGTGCAGGGCGATCCAGGTCGCTACCAGCCCGCCCAGGATCAGGAAGAACACCTGGATCACGTCCGTATAGCCGATGACCTTCATCCCGCCAAGCGTGATGACCACGGCAAAGATCGCCAGCAGGAAGATACAGGCTACTATGTTGATCCCGGAGATGCTGCTCACCGCCAATGCCCCCAGGTACAGGATGGACATGAGGTTGACCACGATATACAGGGCCAGCCAGAAGATCGCCATGATCATCGCCACCGTCCCGTTGTACCGCTGATTCAGGAACTGCGGCATCGTATAGATCTTATTCTTAAGGTATACCGGGATAAAGAAAATGGCTACGATCACCAGCGTCGCCGCCGCCATCCACTCATACGTGGAGATCGCCAGACCCAGGCGGAAGCCGGATCCGCTCATGCCGATCATCTGCTCGGCCGAGATATTGGAGGCGATCAGGGAGGCGCCGATGGCCCACCAGGTCAGCGAGCCTTCTGCCAGGAAATAGTCTTTGCTGCTGGTCTGAGCTGCCTTCTTCCGGTTGTAGATCCAAAAGCCATAGAACGCGACGATCAGGAAGTAGATAAAGAAAACGACATAATCCAGGGTCTGTAACATTTGCATATGGCAGAGCTATTTGATCAAATATAGCGATTAATGAGATTCTCCAAATATTCCTGTCGCCCGCTCACGGTCTTCGGTTCCCCATTGGTCGCCGCATAGTCCCGCAGGTCTTCCAGGCTCAGGCCACCCTTCTCAAAAGCCGCCCCCTTCCCGCCGTCGAAAGAAGCATAACGCTCGGCGCGTACCTGCCGGTAATCCGACTTCGTCAGGATGGCATCGGCTACCAGCAAAGCCCGGGCGAAGGTATCTACCCCACCTATATGCGCATAGAACAGGTCGGCCGCATCCGTAGAGTTCCGCCTGATCTTGGCGTCAAAGTTGATGCCGCCGCCCCCAAAGCCACCGCCTTCCAGGATGATCAGCATGGCCTCGGCCAGCTCGTAGACATTATTGGGGAACTGGTCGGTATCCCACCCGTTCTGGTAGTCTCCCCTGTTGGCATCCATGGAGCCCAGCACACCCGCGTCTACTGCCACCTGCAGCTCATGGGTAAAAGTATGCCCCGCCAGGGTCGCATGGTTCACCTCGATGTTCAGCTTGAAGTCCTTTAGCAGGTCATACTCCCGCAGGAAGCCGATGACCGTTGCGCTGTCATAATCATATTGGTGCTTGGTAGGCTCGCAAGGTTTGGGCTCGATGAAGAACACCCCCTTGAACCCTTGTTTCCGTGCATAGTCCTTCGCCGTATGTAGGAACCGGGCCAGATGCTCCTGCTCCCGCTTCATGTTCGTATTCAACAGGCTCATATACCCTTCACGCCCACCCCAGAAAACATAGTTCTCGCCCCCTAATGCTATCGTGGCATCCAGGGCCGCCTTCACCTGCGCACCCGCATGCGCCAGCACATGAAAGTCGGGATTGGTAGCCGCGCCATTCATATACCGCCTGTTGGAGAAGAGATTGGCCGTCCCCCATAACAGTTTTACTCCGCTTGCAGCCTGCTTCTCCTTCGCATAGGCCGTGATCGCCTGCAGCCGCTTTTCATTATCCGCCACATCATTGGTATAGTCTACGACATCCACGTCGTGAAAACAATAGTAAGGAAGCCCGAGCTTGGTGATGAACTCAAAAGCCGCGTCCATCTTGTCCTTCCCCCTCGCCACCGCATCGGCCTTCTCATTCCAGGGATACAGGTGCGTAGGCTCGCCAAAAGGATCGGCGCCATTGCCCACGAACGAATGCCAATAGGCTACGGCAAAACGCAAATGCTCTTTCATCGGCTTACCGGCCACGACCTTATCCGCATCATACCAACGATAGGCCAATGGATTATCCGACCCGGCTCCCTCATAGCGGATGGGTCCTATTCCCTTGAAAAACTCTTTCTGTCCCGTGATAACTGGCATAGCTTTTTATTTTAATGAAGATTCAAAAATGTTTGTAATATACTTTTCCATTCCTTGTACAAGGCGTCATACTCCGCTGCCTTGGTCGGTTCCACCAGCTGCACCGGCCTGAGCCCGGCAAACGCTTCCTTCCCTCCGCTATAGATCCCCGCCCCGATGCCGGCGCCCAGCGCGGCCCCGATACTGCCGTCACTGTTGTATAGCTCCACCGGCACATTGGTGGCATTCACGAACGCTTCCGTAAAAACGCTGCTTTGGAACATATTCGCCTTCCCCGCCCGGATGATGGCCGGGTCCATGCCATTCTCCCGCATGATATCCAGCCCATACCTGAACGAAAAGGCTATACCCTCCTGCCCGGCCCGGTAAAGATGCGCCGGACCATGCACGTTGAGGTCGACATTCAGCAGCTGCGCCCCGATGATCTTGTTGCCAAAGATGCGTTCAGCCCCATTGCCGAAGGGCAATACCCGCAGGCCGGCGCTGCCCGCACCGATACGCGCCGCTTCGGCATTCAGCCGCTCATAATCACCCTGCGTAAGATCGCGGATCCAGCGGTTAAGGATGCCCGTTCCATTGATGCAGAGCAGCACTCCTACCCGCCGGGCCGCAGGCGTATAATTGACATGCGCAAAGCTGTTGACCCTGGACTCGGGATCATAGGTCAGCCGGTCGCTCACCCCGTATATGACACCCGAAGTACCCGCCGTGGCGGCCACCTCTCCGGGCTCGAGCACATTTAACGATAATGCATTATTCGGCTGGTCTCCCGCCTTATAGGTTACGGGTATGCCCTTCTTCAGCCCCAGCTCCGCAGCCACATCGGCTTTTACGCCGCCATGCACAGAGAACAATGGCCTGATCTCCGGTATCAGGCCCTTATCGAACCCAAACGCCCCGAAGACATCTTCCGACAACGCGTCGGCGGCAAAATCCCAGAAGATACCTTCCGAAAGCGCCGAAATATGTGTAGTAGCTTCCCCTGTCAACCTCAACGCGATAAAATCGCCGGGTAGCAAGACCTTATCGATCTTTTCATAGATAGCAGGCTCCTGCTCCTTCACCCAGGCCAGCTTGGCGGCAGTAAAATTCCCGGGCGAGTTCAGCAGCCGGGCCAGACACCGCTCCTCCCCGATGGTTGCAAAAGCCTCGTCCCCATAAGGCACCGCCCTGCTGTCACACCAGATAATGCTGTCCCGCAGCACCCGCTGCTCCTTGTCCACCAGCACCAGCCCATGCATCTGATAGGCGATGCCGATGGCAGCTATATCCGTAGGGTCATACGCTCCCAGGGCATGCACCCGCCTGATCGCCTGCTTCACCTGCTCCCACCAGGTATCGGGAGACTGCTCGGCCCAACCGGGCTGCCGGGAGATGATGGCAGCCTCGCTGTCAGGATACTGCGCGGTGGCCAGCACCCGGTGCGTAACAGCGTCCGTCACGGCGACTTTCACCGAAGACGTCCCCAGGTCGATGCCTAATAACAACATGGCAAGAATTTTTTAGACGTTATCAAATCTCCCATCGGGCGCCTGCGCGCCCAATCGAGGAATAAATATAATGCGGTTTTTCCAAATTGTAACCGATTGCATAGTTTTTTTTAAAATGCTTATTTTTAGCGCTTACCTTCCCAGCGCTAATGCCAGAAAAAAAAGACATCACCATCTACGACATCGCAAAAGTCCTCAGCCTGTCACCAGCCACTGTCAGCAGGGGGCTCAAAGACCATCCGGCCATCAACAGCAAGACCCGCAAGCGCATCATGGACACCGCCAAAGAAATGGGCTACCGTTCCAATAGCTTCGCCAGCAACCTGCGGATGCAAAAGACCCATACCATCGGCATCATCGTCCATGAGCTCAAGAGCCAATTCATCAGCTCCGTTCTCTCCGGGATCGAAAAAGTCACCACAGAAGCCGGCTACGACCTGATCATCGGCCATTCTTCCGAGACCTACCGGAAAGAAGCAGCCAACGCCCATAACCTCTTCCACAAAAGAGTGGACGGCCTCATCGCCTCCATTGCCTTCGATACCAAGGATATGGACCATTTCGATCCTTTCGTGCAAAAGGGGATACCCATCGTCTTCTTCGATCGCGTGGAGGAGTTTACCTATGGAACACAGGTGATCATCGACAATGTAAAGGCAGGTTACGAAGCTACCGCCCACCTGGCGGCCCAGGGCTGCCGCCGCATCGCGCACCTCACCGCCAGCCTGGGAAGGAATGTCTACGCCGGCCGCCTAAAAGGCTATCAGCAGGCCCTGGCCGATTACGGCCTGACCTACGATCCCGCCCTTCTCCTGGTCAACGACCTCGGCGAAGCAGCAGCGGTCCGTTCCGCCAAACAGGTGCTGGCCATGGACCCCCGCCCGGACGGCGCCTTTATTACCAATGATTTTTTTGCTGCCGTCTTCCAGCAGACGCTCAGAGAATCCGGCGTCCGCGTGCCCGAAGACATCGCTATTGTAGGCTTTAACAATGATGCCATCTCCCGGATCATCCAGCCCAAGCTCACCACCATCAACTACCCGGGCGAAGAAATGGGGGAACAAGCCGCCCGTAGCCTGCTCGATCAGCTGGCAGGGCTGTCATCCGCCCGCACCACCAATACGATCATCATCCGCTCGGAAAGCTCCCCGGAGCCCATCCGCTACACGTATTCCAAAACCACGACCTATGTTGACGACGCCGGCAACCCGGTTTCCATGGAAGTGATCAAGTCGGGCCTTCCTGTCACCGTGCATT
>JAMFRX010000541.1 GCA_026224995.1 Puia dinghuensis | reverse complement strand
CCTACGATGTTCATCCCTGGCTGACGAGCAGGCATGGTGCGCTGATGGACTATGTGAAAGAAGGGGGCAACCTGATCGTGCAATACAATCGTGATAACCTGGGGCGGTCAACGGAGAATATCGGGCCCTACGCTTTTTCCGTGTCCAATTCCCGGGTGACAGACGAGCATGCCAAGGTCAACTTCCTGCAGCCGGCGCACCCCGTGCTCAACTATCCCAACAAGATCGGCGATAAGGACTTCGAGGGCTGGATACAGGAGCGGGGCATCTACTTTGCCGGGCAGACAGATCCGGCCTATGAGTCGGTGCTGTCGATGAACGACCCTGGCGAGCAGGAGCAGAAAGGAAGCCTCGTGATCGCCCGGTATGGGAAAGGTATCTTCGTTTATACCGGGCTGGTATTCTTCCGGGAGCTGCCTGCGGGGGTGCCGGGGGCATACCGGCTGATGGCGAATATCATTGCACTCAACCAAAAGAAAGGATTCTAAGAATTTATGGGACGAAGAAGAGATGTGGCCATCATTACGGCTTTAGTTGTGGCGATCGTAGTCGGACAGTTCATCAAACGGGTGACATTCGGATTGCTGTTCGGGCTGGCCGCCGGGCTGCTCGTAGCATCGCTGATGTCCAACAGGAAAAATAAATAACAGGGCTTAAATCAAGCGCATGGAAAAGGAAAAGGTTCCGCTGTTCGGCAAGTGGAGTTACTGGTATGCGCTGGTGATCGGGTTCCTGCTGTTCTGCATCGCCGTGTTCTATTTCCTGACCAAACATTTTTCATGAGCCGGATAGACTGGATAGTACTGGCGCTGACCTTGTCAGGGATGATCGTCTACGGGCTATATAAAGGGCGTGGAAGCAAGGACCTGGACGGCTATTTCCTATCCAACAGGTCGGTACCCTGGTATATGATCCTGCTGGGCATCATGGGCACTCAGGCCAGCGCCGTCACCTTTTTATCTGCTCCCGGTCAAGCTTACACCGACGGCATGCGGTTCGTACAGTTCTATTTCGGGCTGCCGCTGGCGATGATCGTGCTTTGCATCACCTTTGTCCCTGTTTTTCACCGACTGAAGGTCTATACGGCTTACGAGTATTTGGAAGGACGCTTCGATCTCAAGACCCGCACCCTCACCTCCTTCCTTTTCCTACTACAGCGCGGGCTTTCCACCGGCATCAGCATTTCGGCGCCTGCCATTATCCTGAGCTCCCTGCTCGGCTGGGATATCGTATGGACCAATATCTTTATGGGCGGGCTGCTCATCATCTATACCGTGAGCGGCGGCGCCAGGGCCATAGCCTATACGCAGCAGCTGCAGATGATCATCATCTTCGCGGGGATGACCATCGCCGGCTATATTGTAGTCCATAAGCTGCCGAAAGGAGTTGGATTGAGCGAGATCCTGCATATCGGCGGCAAGGCGGGGAAGCTGAACATCATCACCACGGGCTTCGAGCATAAGGGCGCCAGCGGTCAGCATAGCGGCTTCGACTGGAATGACCGGTATAACATGCTGAGCGGCGTGATTGGCGGGTTTTTCCTGATGCTCAGCTACTTCGGGACGGACCAGTCGCAAGTGGGGCGCTATCTCACTGCCCGTTCGCTCAGCGAAAGCCGGCTGGGGTTGCTGCTTAACGGGCTGGTGAAGATCCCTATGCAATTCCTCATCCTGCTGCTGGGCGTCATGGTCTTCGCATTTTACCAGTTCCACCGCGAGCCGGTATTCTTCAATCAGAGCCAGATCAGGCTGCTGGCGCATTCGAAATACAAAGATTCGCTGGCAGTGCTCTCCGACCGCTATGATGCATTGGAGGCGCAGCGGATCGTGACGCTGCGGTCACCCGACAGTGTTGGCTACCCGTATACGATAGTCGACCCCGCGCTCGTAGAGGCCCGGCTGCAGGCTATAGAGCACGAGAAGGCCGGATACAAGGCGACTGTCCGGCGCTGGCTGGACGATAAGGCCGTAGGCGGCGATTCCAATGATACCAACTATATCTTCCTGCGATTTGTGACCGACTATCTGCCGGAAGGCCTTATAGGACTATTGATTGCCGTGATCTTCCTGGCCGCCTGGGGCTCTATTGCGGCCACCTTGAACTCCCTGGCTTCCTGTACGATCGTAGACTTCCATAAGCGCTATTCCAAGACTCCCCTGTCTTCCAGCCGGGAGTACAGGCTTAGCCAGCTATACACCCTGTTTTGGGGCATCTTCTGCGTCGCGGTGGCGCAGCTGGCCTACCGGCTGGGCAATAGCCTGATAGAGACGGTGAATGTGCTGGGCTCGCTGTTCTACGGCGTCATCCTGGGCATCTTCCTGGTGGCCTTCTACCGTCCCCGGATATCCGGTCCTGCGGTCTTCGTGAGCGCGATCATTACCGAGATCGGTGTGATCGTGCTGAACATCCTCAGCAGGAAGGGTATCGTTCCCCTGAGCTTTTTATGGTTCAATGTCGTGGGTGCGGTTGGGGTGATAGTGCTTAGCGAAATCTTGCAGTTCTTCAATAAAAAAAGGCCATAGGCCCTTTTTTATTGAAGTGTGGCGATCAGCTTTTCGTTCAGCGCGACAAAATCGGCATTGTTCGCCTGTTTGGCCAGCTCGATGGACTTCTTTGCGGCGGCGACGGCCTCCTGCTTTTTGCCCATTTTGGCAAGGCAGCGGGCTTTCTGATATACGGCATTGAAGGAAGTCGGGTCTTGCGCAATGGCTTTGTCGAGCCACTCCAGCGCCTTGTTCAGGTCTTTACCGTTGTCGACATAATAGACGGCGCCCTGGTAGTAGGGGCGGCTATCTTTGTTGAGGGCGTCGTTGATCTGCGCCATAATGCGGGTATCGATATCGGTGGTGATGGGCAGGGCTACGATGGTATTCTCCCAGATGAGCTGCAGGTCGAGGGTGCTGGAAGTCACATTGGCGAAGAGGATGGTGAAGGTTTCGAGGGCGAAAGGCAGCTGCGCGGTCTTGGCCTGTACCCGGACGATGTCCTGGTCGGGCTTGTAGGCAGCGGGGCTGGTGACGTCGAGCTGTTTGGTGATGATCAGGGTCCATTCGTCGGCGCCGGGAATGCTCAGGAGCCCGTATTTGCCTGCGGGGATCTTCACCCCGCCGATGGTCACGGGGTCGCCGAAGGTCAGTGTAGTCGCCTGGTTGGCGCCGGTGCGCCAGACTTTGCCGAAGGGTACGAGGTCGCCGAAGATCTTACGGCCCCGTATATCCGGCCGGGAATAGGATAGCTCAACGGAAGAAAGACCGAAGTCCTGCTTGACATACTGCGGGGTCGAAGGGGATGGGGTCTTTATCGTCTGGGCCGTGGAAGGAAGGTAAAGGCATGCGGAAAAGGAAAGAAAGAAAAGATACTTCTTCATTTGGTGGTGGTTTTGAGGGGGCAAGGTACATCAAATCAAGGGAACGATATGCTCACCAGGGCACGGGCTTTTTTACCGCGGAGGGTTTTCCACGCCGGTCCGTCCATGATCAGGTGGATGAGGCCTGCGTCATGGGCCGGGGAAAGGGAGCGCTCTATCTTGAAATCGGTGAGCTCTCCTTTTCCGCCGACGGCGAACGAGATGCTCTCTACCCCTCGGATGGTCGAGTCGACGGCGAGGCTTTTTTTAGCCGAAGCGAGGTAGTCGAGGTAGGCAATGCGGCCAGCCGCCGGGGTTGTCTTGGTCCAAAAAGAATCCAGGTTCTCCTTTTCGTCGCTTGGCGGCGCGACGAGGGTCTCTTTTCGTTGGATGCCCATGCCGGTGACCACGACCTCGTCCAATGTGGAGCGATTCTCCTGGAGCCGGATGATATTGCCGGAGAGGGCAGTGGTATTAAGTGCGTAGGAGGCTTCTTCGTAGCCAATCATGGTGACCGTTAGCTGCCGGACGGTATCCTGAGGGTGGACATAGATGTGGAACTTACCCTCGCCGTCGGTGACGTAGCCGTCTTGCTTGCCTTTGAGAAAGAGTGTGGCGCCGGGGAGGGGATGGTTGCCGGCGTCCAGGACCCGGCCGGAGAATACGAGGGAAGGCTGGCTGCCCAGGGAATTACCCAACGAATTACGTGGGGCCCTCACGGACCTTCTATTCTGCATATTGGAATGGACGAACATCTCGCCGCTGGCGGTAGCGGTCGAGTCTGATCTAAGTTGTTTGTATTCGGTGGTATCCGTGCGGAGGCCGCGGATGGTGACGGCCCGTAATGCCGGCTTTGGTGGGGTCGACAGGCGTTCTGCAATGTCGGAATCTGCCCCCCTGTAGATCATGCTATCGGCGGGCATGCGTCCTTCTTCGGGCCGGGCGGGGGCAGCAGATGCTGTTTTTTGCAAGCGGGTTTTGGCGCGGCCTAGCCTTGCGGTCAGCTTATCGGCTTCGGCTGGTGGCGCGGATGCTACAGCAGCCGGTGTCCTGGCGGCAGGCGGGGTAGGTGGGTGGGTATTGGATACGGTAGCTGGGGCCGCGGCTGGCGTAGTTGGCGGTATAGCCGGCTGCGACTGGTGGCTTGCCTTTGCCAGCGTGGAGGATTTCCCGTTGACCAGCGTAAAATAGGCTGTGGAGCCGAGGCCTATGAGTAGAAGGATTGCCGCTGCTATCTTCATCCAGGGCAGGATTACCGGCTTTTGTTTTTTCTCTGCTACCCGGTTGTTCAGACGGGCCTTCAGCTCGTTCAGATCCTGGCTCAGGGGTTCGTCTGGCGCTGGGGAGCCAACGCGGGTAGCCAGGCCTTCGAGGGCGTCGGCCAGGAAGGGATCGTCGAGGGCCGCTTTCTCCAGCTGATGCATCTCCCGGGCAGGGAGCTCCCCGCGCAGGTAGGCTTGTACATCCGCGGGGGACCAGGAGCTGATATTTTTATCGGTGCTACTCATTGGTAACCATTAAGGCAGGGTCTTTTCCCTTCTCCTGCCGCTGCATACAGAGCTTCAGATTGCGCCGGCCGTTCTGGATGTGGCTGCGGACCTTATTCCATTCCATGCCGGTGGCCGTTTCTATTTCCTTATAGCATTTGTTTTGCAGATAGAACAATTGAATGACCGTTCGCTGGTCGGCCTGGAGGGCTTCAATACATGCCGTCAGCTGGGTCAGCTGCGCTTCCTCCTCCAGCTTATCTTTCAGATGCAATTCTTCGGCCGTTTGCATATGATCCGGGTCGAAGGATTGGAGCTTTGTCCGGCCGGCGCTGCGTAACTTCATAAGGCAGTGGTTCTTAGCCAGGGTATACAGCCAGCCTTTAAAATGCGTTACCTCATGCCGCAGCAGCTTTTGCGCCAGCTCCTCGAAGATATCCATCACGGCGTCTTTGGCTGTCTCCGGCTCGCTGAGGTATTTGAGGCAGACGCCATACAGTAGCTCGAGGTAGCGTTGATAGAGCTGCGCTACTATCTTAAGGTCCGAAGATTGCCGGTAGGCGGCGATCAGAGCCAGGTCGTCCCCTGGATCGGATGTGCTGCCATCGGCCGATATGTTCTTTAGGAAGGCCAAGGCCTACAAAATAAGTAAAAATTCGCGAACGGTCAGCTGCTAGCTTCGGAAGGCCGGATGATAGCGGTGAAGTGTTTCGCGCAGGTATTCCCTATCCAGGTGGGTGTAGATCTCGGTGGTCGTAATGCTTTCGTGGCCGAGCATTTCCTGGACGGCGCGCAGGTCGGCGCCGCCTTCCACCAGGTGTGTGGCGAAGGAATGGCGGAAGGTGTGTGGGGAGATATTCTTGGTGAGGCCGGCCTGGCGGACAAGGTCTTTCAGCAGCAGGAAGATCATCACCCTGCTGAGCTTGCTGCCGCGGCGATTGAGGAAGAGGATGTCTTCGCTGCCTGGCCGGGTCGGGACGTGGACCCGGATCTCCTGCTGGTAGATGCGGATGTATTTTGCTGCCGCGTCGCCAATGGGTACGAGCCTTTCCTTGTCGCCCTTGCCGATGACCCGGACATAGCCTACGTCAAGATATAGACAGGAGATGCGGAGGTTGACGACCTCACTGACCCGTAATCCGCAGCTATACATGGTTTCTAAAATAGCTTTGTTGCGGCCGCCTTCGGGTTTGCTGAGGTCGATGCGCCCGATGATGGCTTCGATCTCGTCGAAGCTGAGCGTGTCGGGAAGGGCCCTCTTTAGTTTGGGCGATTCCAGCAGGGTAGTAGGGTCGACCTTTACGAACTGTTCGATCAGGCAGTATTTGTAAAAAGAGCGGATGCCGGAGAGGATCCGGGCCTGGGAGGCGGCGTTGAGCTCCAGCCCGGCGATCCATTGCAGGAACTGCTGCAGGTCTTTGAGCTCGATTGCGTCGGGGGCTTTGAGCATGCCGGTGGTCTGCATATACTGGGTGAGCTTGTCCACGTCCCGGAGATAGGCTTCGATCGAGTTGTCGGACAAGGATCTTTCCAACTGCAGCCAGGCTTTGTAACCTTTTTTGTAGGGCTCCCACATGTATCGAAGGTAACCAAAAAAAATTCTTTGAAACTCCCGCTGATTGCGGCATATTTGCTATTTGTATAAATGCATACATGTATGGCGACAGTCAACCTTCGTAGTTTCAGACAGCAGGTACTTCGTAATAAACGGCGGATGCGGGGCTTTCTTAGCCGGCTGGAAAAGAAGGCGCCCAAAGGTTTGCATGAGCTTACGATCGAAGCCGATAAGGAGGCATGGCAGCGTACGGACTGTCTGGACTGCGCCAATTGCTGCAAGACGATGTCGCCGACCTATACAAAGGAGGATGTCCGGCGGATATCCCGTCACCTGAATATGACGGAAGCGGCTT
>JAMFRX010000540.1 GCA_026224995.1 Puia dinghuensis | reverse complement strand
TCAATAAAAGGGTGACCGATCGGCAAAAGATTCCTATTTTTGGTAGAATGTAAATTTAGCCCCTGTTACCCATAAAAATTTGATTTGCTTTCGTTTAACATAATTTATAATAAAAAGTACTGATTATTTGGAACAGCTTTCTATATTAGCTACTCGTAAGCGCAGCAGCGTAGTTCGACTGACGAAGAATTCGAAAATCTTAAAAAACATCATTAAAGCGATACAGGAGAAGAAAGGCGAGAAGATCATTTCCATCGATTTACGAAAGATACCCGAAGCAGTAGCAGATTTTTTTATCATTTGTGAAGGCGCCAGCACCACCCAGGTAAAGGCAATTGCAGATTCGGTTGAG
This sequence comes from Puia dinghuensis, assembly GCA_026224995.1. Taxonomy (GTDB): domain Bacteria; phylum Bacteroidota; class Bacteroidia; order Chitinophagales; family Chitinophagaceae; genus Puia; species Puia dinghuensis_A. The sequence goes on along the minus strand of JAMFRX010000540.1, from coordinate 4,273 downwards.
GAAGAGGTAAGGAAGAATTGCGATGAACTCCCCTATAAGCACGAAGGCAGACAAACCTATCAATGGGTTTTGATCGATTATGTGAATGTGGTAGTCCACGTGATGCTGCCGGAAAATCGCCGTTTTTATAAACTGGAGGAAATGTGGAGCGACGCCCCGCAGGAAACACATGAGGGCTAGCATTGACGTCTGTTCTGGCGGGCAAGCTGCCCTGGCAGCTTAAAAAGCGCGGGGAACCGACAATTTAACAGTATATTTTGCCGTTTCATGGTTTTTTTTGAACTTTTTCATCCTTATAGTTTTTATTATTAATACAGAAAAAAATACGGATCAATACAAAATGCCACAGGAAGATTTGAAAAACGATAAAAACAACTTTCCACGGTTCAGCAGGCCCAGGGGAGATGACGACAATGGTCAGCGTAAAGGGCCTAAGTTCAGCATCTATTGGATATGGGGGATCATCGCAGCCGTACTCATAGGATTTAACCTCTTCGGATCTTTTTCACCCGACGCACACCAAGTAAATGAGCTTGATTTCCGCAGGGATATGCTGGCCAATGGCGATGTCGAAAAGATAGATCTCGTGCCCAACAAGCAGCTGGTCCGGGTGTATATCAAGAAAGACAGCCTGAACAAGTCTTCCTATGCGAAGTACAACAAGTCGAACTCCTGGCCGGGCGGCGTCAGCAAAGATGGCCCCCAGTTTGAGTTCCGGGTCACCGATGTAAAGGATTATGAAAAGATGCTGCGGGACTATTTTGCCCGCAACCCCCAGCAGGAAGTGCCTATCGTCTCCAAACCGGAAGGCGAATGGTTCGGCCCGCTGTTGAACTTTCTGCTGCCTCTGCTGATCATCGTCCTGATCTGGGTGATGCTCATGCGGAAGATGGGCGGTCAGGCGGGAGCCGGCGGACCGGGCGGGATCTTCAACATTGGTAAATCCAAGGCCACCCTCTTTGACAAGGGCACCAAGGTCACCATCACCTTCAGCGATGTCGCGGGACTGGATGAAGCCAAGGTGGAGGTCATGGAGATCGTCGATTTTCTCAAGAATCCCAAGAAATATACCGCCCTCGGTGGAAAGATCCCCAAAGGCGCTTTGCTGGTCGGCCCTCCGGGAACCGGCAAGACCCTGTTGGCTAAGGCCATGGCGGGTGAAGCGCAGGTTCCTTTCTTCTCTATGAGCGGTTCCGACTTCGTAGAGCTGTTCGTAGGGGTAGGCGCCAGCCGCGTTCGTGACCTGTTCAAGCAGGCCCGGGAAAAAGCGCCCTGCATCATCTTCATAGATGAGATCGACGCCATCGGCCGTGCCCGTGGCAAGAATGCCATCATGAGCAACGACGAAAGGGAAAGCACCCTCAACCAGCTGCTCGTGGAGATGGACGGCTTCGGCGGCGACAGCGGCATCATCGTGCTGGCTGCCACCAACAGGCCCGACGTTCTCGACACCGCCCTGCTGCGTCCCGGCCGTTTCGACCGGCAGATCTCCATCGACAAGCCCGATCTCAAGGGACGGGAAGCCATTTTCAAAGTACATCTAAAGCCGATAAAGATCTCCAGCAAGCTGGATATCCATAAGCTGGCCGAACAGACGCCCGGCTTCGCCGGCGCCGACATCGCCAACGTCTGTAATGAGGCTGCGCTGATCGCCGCCCGCAAGGGTAAGGATAACGTCGAAATGGAAGACTTCCAGGATGCCGTCGACCGCGTCATCGGCGGCCTCGAGAAGAAGAACAAGATCATCTCCCCGGACGAGAAGCGGATCATCGCCTATCACGAAGCCGGCCATGCGATCTGCGGCTGGTACCTGGAACATGCGTATCCTCTATTAAAGGTGACCATCGTTCCACGCGGCGTTGCCGCCCTCGGCTATGCCCAGTATACGCCTAAAGAGCAGTACCTCTATAATACGGACCAGCTTTTCGACCAGATCTGTATGACCCTCGGCGGTCGCGCCAGCGAAGAGCTGAATTTTGGGAATATCTCCACCGGCGCTCAAAACGACCTGCAGCAGATCACCCGCATCGCCTATTCCATGGTGACGGTATACGGGATGAATGACAAAGTAGGCAATGTCAGCTTCTACGATCCGCAGGCGGAAAATACTTTCACTAAGCCGTATTCGGAAGAGACTTCCAAGCTGATCGACGAAGAGGTGCGGAAGCTCATCGACAAAGCCTATGTGGCTACCAAAGTGCTGCTCACGGACAAGAGCCGCGAAGTAGGGCTGTTGGCGGAGAAGCTGCTGGAAAAGGAAGTGCTGTTCCAAAGCGATGTGGAAGCCCTCATCGGCAAACGGCCTTACGAAGAGAAACGGGCCCTGGATGTATCCGACGAACAGAGCAACGGAGTACCTCCTGCAGTGATCGCGCCTCCCGCTACCGAAGAAGTAAAATAAATTATGAACGTTGCCTCTTATGAACGTTTCCTCTGCGAAAGAGAACATATTAAAAAAGATAAGGCAGGCGTTGAGTGAATCAACGCCTATTCCTTTTCCACAAAGTGAGGGCAGCCATAGCGTCTTTCAGCCTTCCCGGCAGGACCTGGAAATAGAGTTCGCCGAACAGTTCACCAAGCTGCTGGGGAAGTTCATTTTCTGTGTCGACCACCGGGAGATGGTAGACCAGCTGAATGTGCTGGTCATCAATCAAGCGTGGAAAAAGGTCTTCTGCCGCGAAGAGAAGATCCGGGAGATGCTGCGGTCGCATGGCTTCGAGACCTCCGCTTCCGGGCTCGGCGAGTGCGACGCCGCCATCACCACCTGCGAGGGGCTGGTGGCCAGGACGGGGACGATCATCCTTAGCTCAGCCAATCCCAGCGGCCGCACAGTGAGCGTATATGCTCCCGTGCATATTTGCATCGCCTATACGGATCAGCTGGTCTATGACATTCGCGATGGGCTGGTCGCCCTAAAGGAGAAATACCATCAGCAGCTGCCTTCTGTGATGAGCTTCGCGACTGGACCGAGCCGCACGGCCGATATCGAAAAGACCCTGGTCGTCGGTGTCCATGGTCCCAAACAGGTATATCTTTTCCTGGTAGATAGGCATTAAATTCATTTTCATCATGGTCATCCCCCCCGGAAAAAAAGTATATTTTCTCTCCGACTTTCACCTGGGTGCTCCTGACCGCGCCGCCAGCCTCGTCCGCGAACGCCGGATCGTGGCCTTCCTCGAACGCATCCGTGCCGACGCTGCCGTCATCTTCATCGTCGGCGACCTGTTCGACTTCTGGTATGAATACCGGACCGTCGTCCCCAAAGGCTATACCCGCATCCTTGGAAAGCTGGCAGAGCTCACGGATTCGGGCATTCCCATTCACTTTTTTGTCGGCAACCACGATATGTGGATGAGCGGCTATTTCGAAGAAGAGCTCAGCATCCCCGTATACCATAAGCCGATGCCTTTTGAGTTCAATGGGAAGAAATTCCTGGTAGGCCATGGGGACGGACTCGGACCGGGCGACCATGGCTATAAATTCCTGAAGAAGATCTTCCGCAACAGGCTCTGTCAGGGATTGTTCGGTATCCTGCCGCCTTTGGTAGGGGTGGGGATCGCTGGCTGGCTCAGCCGCCGCAGCAGGTCGATGACCGGCTCGACGGATGCACATTTCCTGGGGGAAGAGAAGGAATGGCTCATCACCTATTGCCGCGAAGTGCTGCGGACCGACTATTTCGACTTTTTTATTTTCGGCCATCGCCACCTGCCAATCGACTTTTTATTGGATAGCCGGGGTAGCCGGTATATCAACTTAGGGGATTGGATACGTTATTATACGTACGCCGAGCTATCGGGGGACAGGCTTTCCTTGTTAAGCGAAACGCCTGAGACGGCCGACAAGATCATTCGCCAATGAGCACATTGAACGACTATATCGCCCAATCGGCCCCGATCAGGGCCCGGGTCCCGGCGGCCTGGATGACTTTCCGGGCCAGCAGCCTGATTTTGGGGCTGGCTTTTGTCCTCGCTTTCGCCGGGCGGGCCGCGGCACAGGAAATACCGCCGGCTACGGCTTCCTCTTTCCAATTGACACTGACCATCCCACAGGATATCGTCGACTTTACGGTGGACAACCTGGGCAATATCTACCTGCTGAACTCGGATAACCAGCTCAAGAAGCTCGGCCCCAAAGGAGATTCGCAGGCTGTCTTCAACGATGTCCGGCGCTATGGACAGATCTCGCATATCGACGTCGCCAACCCCCTGAAGATCCTGGTGTATTACCGGGAGTTCACGACGGTAATAGAGCTCGACCGATTCTTGAATAACAT
>JAMFRX010000539.1 GCA_026224995.1 Puia dinghuensis | reverse complement strand
CGCATAGGTCCCGGCATGCAGCTCATCGGTAATTGCCTGGCCGTTTACGCTGAGGCTGGCTCCCCGGCACCAGCCGGGTATCCGCAGGAAAATGGAGAAAGCGCTTCCCGGCGCTTCCCGGAGGGTCAGGACGATCTTTCCATCCCAGGGATAATCCGTCTCCTGATCCAGGCTGACCTTCCCTGCGGGAAGCTTAGCCTTCAAGGTATTTCCGCCATAGAGGTTCACCCACAATCCCTTTTCGTTGATGCAATAGGCATAGTCCGCTACTTCGGCTATCGTCCGCGCCAGGTTAGGCGGACAGCAATTGGATAGCGTAATATATTCCTCCCTTCCTCCTGCCCAGCGCAGCGTATAGGGGAAGGCACGGGAAGCGCGCAGGGGGTTGGTATAAAAATATCGGTTGCCGTCCAGGCTTACCCCGGATAGCACACTATTGTAGAGCGACTGTTCCAGCACGTCCGCATACTGCGCCTGTCCGCTGGCCAATAGCATCCGCCAGTTCCAAAGCATATTGCCGATATTGGCGCAGGTCTCATTGTGCGCCGTCGTATTGGGCAGCTGGTAGTCACGGCCATAGGCCTGGTGCACCTCCTGGATCTGCGCGGGGGTGTAGGAAGTGGCATCCGGCGATACCCCGTCGTACAGGGCGCCGCATCCACCGGTTATGTATAGCTTGCGGTCCGTGACATCTTTCCAGATAGCATCCAGGCAATGCCAGAGGGAATCGTCGCCTGTTTCCGCCACCACGTCCGCAACACCGGCATAGAGGTAGTTGGCGCGTACGGCATGCCCCATGGCGGTGGTCTGATTCCGGAAGGGTACCCGGTCCTGGTTGTCGTCGGTGCCGTTGTCCACCATGCCCCGGATATCGATGAGCTCTTTGGCCAGCTGCAGGTAAGCCGGATCATGTGTCGTCCGGTACATCTCCACGACTCCCATGTAATGCGAAGGACAGATGGCATTTCGCGCCAGCTGCGGGGTGCTCTGGCGATAAAAAGCCGCCAGGTAGTCCGCGGCCTTGATGGCGACCTGCAGGAGCGTCCTTTTCCCCGTAGCGCGGTAGTGAACACAGGCAGCCGTCATCAGATGCCCCATATTGTAGGTCTCGAAATTTAGCCGGTCTTCGAAGGCCGTCGTCTTACCCGGATGCTTTCGCTCTTCGATGATCACCGGTGTATGGATATAGCCGTCAGGCCGCTGGCATTTGGCGATGACGGCAATGGCCTGGTCCATCAGAGTGTCCAGGTGCTTGTCCCGGGTGATGGCATATACGGCGGCCATTCCTTCCAGCAGCTTGTAAAAATCGCCGTCATGGAAGGGCGGCCCGGCGTGGGAGCCCGTATCCAGGCCCGCGGCAATCTCGAAATTGGCCCAGGCATGACTCACCTGCTTGTCATGATAGATACGCCAAAGGTGCGGGATCATGGAATCCCGGCAGACCTGGAAGCGTTCCGCCCAAAAGCCTTTTGTCCAATGGACATCGCCCATGTCGGTGGATTCCAGCACCGCATGCCGGCTTGCCGCCGTATTCACAAGGCCCTTGTCCTGGGCAGATGCCCCAATGGATGCCCCAATGCAAATTAAACTGGCTATCGCTACTACTCGTGTACTCATTTCAATAGATTTATGATGTCCTGGCGCCGCGCCTCCGGCTGCACATCCAGCGAGACCAGCTTGCCATTTTTCAGCACCGCTTCTACCGTAGTAGAGTAGGGGGCATAGAGTTTAAAGTGTACATCCCAGCTATCAGGCCAGGCAGGGAAAAGATAGATCTTTTTTCCGTCCGTCTGCAGCAGCATCTCCTGCAGCCCGATCATTCCCGATCCACCCCAATTGTGGTCTGGCGTCCAGTCGAACCCCGGTCCCCAAAAGGCGGGGAATCGCCTGGGTCCATCCTGCAGCTTCTTAACAGTGAGCGCCGCGGCTTCGTCAGTAAGTCCCAGCCTTGCCGCGAAGATATTGTCCTGCTTCCAGCCCACATAGCTCCGGAATTTAAGCGCGTCGGAATCGTATTTATAAGTGTTGACGGCCGTATCCAGTCCGGACCTGCCCACGCCATAGATGCCCCAGGGAAAGACAGGGTATAGCTGCGGACATTCGGTATTGTTCACCCGTTCCCACACGCGGGCGGGAGCAATGGTGGGATGATCGCCAAAGCTGCGATAGGCCAGGGGAGGCAGCCGGTGCAGCATCGTCGTCCACAGGGTCCGCGTACTGTCGTTCAAATATCCTGCCGGCAGCTCCAGCAGCCTGGTAAGGATGGTATGCAGGCCTGCTATCGTGGAGCTGGCATCATAGGCCATCTTATAGGTTTCCTCACCCGACCCGGGGTACAGGATCAGGTGTCCTTCCCCATCCAGCGTCTTGCGCCCCCGCTGCCGTGAAAGGTATTGGTAATGCTCGTTGAAGAAGGTAAGGCAGCTTTCTATGAACGGAAGCCAGGTATGGATGTCTTTGTCTGCATAGCGCTCCGTCTCCAGCATCATCAGGCAAAATTCCAGCACCGTATCCCAGTGGTATTCCAGCCAGGCGTTGTACTCTACTCCTTTGTCATGGCCGGAGGGCATATCCCAGCCGTACTCGGCGGCATTGGGCAGTCCGAAGCTCTCCAGCTGCTCGGTAAAGCAGGCGCCTCCATGGCCCCAGTAGACGGTGCTGCGCAGCTCTGCCGCCCGCAGCCCGCGCTGGTAGAATAGGAACTGGGGAAGCATCAGATCGAAATCGCCGCTGCGAAGCAGGGGCCAATAAACGAGCCGCTGGTTCTGTGCAGTCATCGTTCCCCCGCCCCAGTTGCGAAAGTCCGGCGTAAACCGCATAGAAGTATCCGTCAGCGAGGGATCATACGTGAACAGCCCGCCATTGAATTTGGTAGGATATGTTCCGGTGGCGTTACACCCAAGCATATAGCGAAATAGCTGGTAGTTCCGGCCGGCCTGCCACTCCGGTGAGCCACCGGCATCATCTGCTTTTATATAAATAAAGCTCCGCCGCCAGAAATCCGACCACCATTGCGCAGTAATGGCCCGGGCGGTTTTTTCATGGGCCCGCACATCTGCTTCCGCAGATCGCAGTCCCGCCTCCCAATCCGAAATGCCGGCCGCCTGTTGCGTTGCCAGCACCAGCTGGATATGCCGCTCGCGGGCAGCGCGGCTGCTCGCCAGCCGCCAGCCCTGGAAGTCTGTATTCAGGTATCGTCCGCTTGTCTGGCCGGCAGGCGCCATGCCTGATCCCTCCAGCAGGCCGCCGAAAGTCAGATCCTTCAACGGATCGGTAAGCTGCGACTTCACCCCCTCCAACCCCTGCTGTTTTACGGTCACATCGAAAACGGTATTGCCCGGCCGGTTCCGGTGATAGAACACCACCTGTGGGCCGTGGAACCGGATGCTGTCCCGGTAGGTGATCACCTGCCCGCCTGGCGCCTGGCGCGACGCCCATTTGTAGGAATTGGCATTGTTGGCCTTACCCGTCATCACCCGGTCCGCCGTCCGCCAGCTTTCATAAATAACTTCTGCGCCCAGCGCCTTGTCCGCGGCAAGATCGATGTGGACGGCAGGGCGGTTGACATCTACCCAGACATTGATCCGGACGGCGGCACCGCCGCTCTTGCCCGAGATGACGACGCTTCCGTCGCCGAGTACCAGCTGCTGTCGGATATCGCCTTCCAACGGATTCGGCTGCAGCCGAAGGCGGACCCTTCCTCCCTTGAGCAGGGCATTGTTCTCATCGAAGCTGCCGCTCCGGGAAAAATAGAACAGGAGGTCCCCCTTTTCTACCCAGACATTGAGCCCGATATCGCCGCCACCACAGGGCATGGACCCGCCCGCGTCGACGCTGGCGCCTGTCCAGCTGACATCGTACCGGTCGACGGGCTGTTGTTGAGCCCGCAATGGAAGAATGCTACCGAAAAGAAGCAGGACGGAAAAAAGGAGAGAAAGTTTCAATGCTTATATTTATCGCGGAATTAACGATTTCGCTGTCAGAAGTTGTACTAAATTACGATAATGGAACAGAATAAAGTAGGGTCTCATAAGAATATCTGGCATGGCGTCGGCAGACAGCGGATAGAGATACCTAAGTCTGTACTGAAGTCCCGTATCCAGAACAATGCCCTGCTCAAACAGCTCTACATCTGTGGCCTGGGATATTACCCAAGGGCTACCAGCCACTATACCTATCGCAAAAAAGGCCTGCCCGAAAACTTCCTCTTCTATTGTGTGGACGGCCGCGGCTTTTACAAAATTGGGGATCGCCGTTTCGAGGTAGGGCCGGGACAGTGTTTCATGTTGCCCCAGAACACGGAACATGCCTATGGCAGCTCCGAAGACGACCCCTGGACCATCTACTGGCTGCATTTTGGCGGGAACCTCCTACCCAATTTCAACGCGCTGCCCATCATCCAAAAACACTTTCGCCCCAATGCGGTGCGAAGCAGCAACGAAATGGTCTCTCTCTTCTCCAGGATATACAAGACCCTGGAGCTGGGCTATAGCATCGACAACCTGCTGTTTGCCAATATGTGCCTGTCCCATTTTATTACCCTCTTTATTTACAACCAAAAGCATTTTGTGGCTTCTCCGGCTGAGAAGATCGACTGTATCGATAGCGCCATCCTGTTCATGCAGGAGCATATCAATGAGAACATCTCCCTCAATGAGCTGAGCCACCGTTCCAATTATTCCCCTTCCCGCTTTTCCAGCCTCTTTAAGCAACGGACAGGCTATGCCCCGATAGATTATTTTATCCAGATGAAGATGCAGAAGGCCAGCCAGCATCTCGGCATTACGGACAAATCCATAAAAGACATTGCCCTAAGCATGGGGTTCGAAGACCCCTACTACTTTTCCAAACGCTTTACAAAAGTTATGGGAATGTCCCCGACAAAATACAGGTCGGTGACAAGAGATTAGTGCGGCGCTTCGATCACCCCATTGAAGCTGATGGCTTGCCGGTTCATGCTTGTCACCTGCAAGGTCGTATAGCCAGCAGAGGAAATGCTCAGCGTCATCCGCTGCACGTCCCTGATATCACTGGGCTTGATCACTACGGTCCAGCCGCCTTTTTTGCCGGGAGTCATTTTATAATCGAAGGCCTTGGAGGTAAACTGAATACCACCCTGCGTAGGGTCTATCGGTGGGGCATAGGCCCGGCCAAAGTAGGGCAGGTAGCTGATGATGGAAGCCTTGCTGACCCTAAGATCATAGTCCGAGGTCAGATGCCGGCTTCGCCCGCTAAGCGGCAACGCCGTCTGCGCTTTGAAGACATAGCTCTGCGACTCTACCAGGTTTTGAATGGCCGCCTTCTTGTCGGCAGCGGATTGGGCCCCGGCGGTAGCCGCACAGGCGATCAGGAGGATCGAGGCGAAGGAGATCTTATGAAGGAAGCTTTTCATACCGGCATTTTTATAGCATAAAATTAGGCAATTCTTTACTGGGGATTCGGATGTACTTTTGCGCATGGCCAAAAGTGATTTCGATGCGGTGGTCCTTGGCTCCGGTCCCAATGGACTGGCGGCCGCCATCGCCTTACAGCAAAAAGGGCTTTCGGTGCTGCTGATAGAAGGAAAGGACGAGATCGGCGGCGGGCTACGCTCCGCGGAGCTTACCCTGCCCGGCTTCACTCACGATATTTGCTCGGCCATTCATCCCCTGGCGGCAGGTTCGCCCTTCTTCAGTACCCTCCCTTTACAGGACTACGGCCTGGAATGGATCTACCCTGCCGTGTCGGCGGCCCACCCCTTCGACGATGGTACCGCAGCCGCCCTGTTCGGCACTGTAGCCGATACGGCCGGCGGGCTGGGGGCGGATGCACAGGCCTATGAGCGCTTGATGGTCCCGCTTGTAAGAGACTGGCCCGAACTGGCGCCCCAGATCCTGGGGCCGCTGCGATTTCCTGCTCATCCGATCAGCCTGGCACACTTCGGTTTGCTGGGGCTACCGGCAGCGACGACCCTCGCCCGCCGGTTCCACACCCGCGAAGCCCGGGGACTGCTTGCCGGCATGGCGGCCCACTCCATGCAGCCCCTGACCAGCCTCACCACCGCCGCGGTCGCCCTGGTATTCCTGATGACGGGTAACACCAAAGGCTGGCCGCTTCCCCGCCGGGGGTCTTCTGCCCTTGCACAGGCCCTGGCCGGCTATTTCACCGCCCTGGGTGGGACCATCCAGACGGGAACCTATATCACGGCCCTCTCGCAGCTGCCTTCTTCCCGGGCGCTGCTGCTGGACCTTTCTCCCCGGCAGCTGCTGCAGCTGGGCGGTCATCGCTGGTCCTCTACTTACAGCCGGCAGCTGGAGAAATTCCGTTATGGCGTGGGCGTGTACAAAATCGACTGGGCGCTGGCGGAGCAGATCCCCTTCGCGGCCTCCGCCTGCCGTGAGGCCGGCACGGTACACCTGGGCAATACCCTGGAAGAGATCGCCGCAGCGGAAGCGTACACGACAGCGGGCGGACATGCCGAAAAGCCCTTTGTATTGCTGGCCCAGCAAAGCCTCTTCGACGACACCCGCGCCCCACAGGGCCGGCATACCGGCTGGGCCTACTGCCATGTGCCCAACGGCTCGCGCAAGGATATGACGGAGATCATAGAAAGACAGGTGGAGCGATTCGCCCCGGGCTTCCGGGAACGCATCCTGGCGCGCCACGTGATGGACACGGCGCAAATGGAAGCCTACAACCCTAACTATATCGGTGGAGATATCAACGGTGGAAACCTGGACATCACCCAGCTGTTTACCCGGCCCGCGCTGCGAAGCTCGCCTTACCGTACTTCTGAAAAAGGCATCTACCTCTGCTCGGCTTCGACCCCACCCGGCGGCGGCGTCCACGGCATGTGCGGTTTCCACGCCGCGCGAAGAGCGCTTGAGGATATTTTCCGCCTGTCCTAAGCTTCGACCAGGCGCATCCGCCGCTTGCTCTTCCGGTATTTGTCACCGATGATCTCGCTCATCGGCCGCTGGTAGACCTTGCTTTCTACCCAGCTGACCAGGTCCAGGTACGCAAATGCCCTGGCCTCGAACCGGTTCTTCTCGATTTGCTGGATCTTCCCCAGGAATTTTTCGAACTCCGCCTTCATGCTGGCCCTCGAAGTTTGGAAAGAGGTGCGCAGGAATTTGAACATCTCCTCCTCCACCTTGGTCACCCGCTCGCGTCTGGCCATGAACCGGTATACCGATTTGGTGAGCGACTCCATGAGATCGAAATTCTTGAGCTCGTAGTGCGCCATCAGGTGCAGCACCCGGGCATAGCACTGCAGATCGTTTCGCAGATCCATCTGATCATTGATGATGCGCTGCAGGTAATCTATACAGGTATCATAATCCCCGCTGCCGAAATACAGTGAGGCGATCTTATAGTTGAGGACCAGGATGCGGTGACGGTCGATGAACAGATCGTATTCCGCCAGCTTCTGCTCGATCCCGGGTATCATCGCCAGGCCTTCTTTGAAGTTGCCTACCATAAACACCTGGTTGACCTTGGCCGTCGTGATGTAGACAAAGCTTTGGATCCGGAAGTTATCATTTTCCCTGACCCGGTCCGTCTGCGAAAAATCTTCGAACTTACGCAGGACGGCGTCGAATTTGTTGAAATTGCGCAGATCGAAATGCGCATTCAGCAGATTGTGCAGGGCCTTGATATAGTGGCTTG
>JAMFRX010000538.1 GCA_026224995.1 Puia dinghuensis | reverse complement strand
GGCCAGCGGGAAGCTAACGGGAAAATATCGCCGGGACAAGCAGGCGCCACCGGATGCCCGGGTAGCCCAGGGTGGTAATCCCGTTTTGCACGGGCTGGGCGACGATCAACGCCTGTATAAGATCGTCGACGTGCTCGATGAGCTGGTGAAGGAAACGGGCAAGACGAGTGCGCAGATCTCGCTGAACTGGCTCCTGCAGCGGCCTACGGTCGCCAATATCATCATAGGTGCGAGGAATGAGGAGCAGCTGAAGCAAAACCTGGGGGCCATAGGATGGAATCTTACAGTCGAGCAGGTGAAGCGGCTGGACCAGGCCAGCGAAATCCTGCCGGCATATCCTTATTGGCATCAGCGGCAGTTCAAGATGCTCAATACGGAGCCGAGGCTGTATCGATAAGGATGAGATTGCTGCAGGCAGAATGTCATGCCAATCTGTGAATTGTGTAAGACATCCGTATAAACGTGTAAACGCCCGGAAATGAGTGAAGCGCCAGGGGGGGTATGCCGTATTTAAGGTACCTTTAGGCTTCATTGAAGCTTTATATTAAAAATATGGTGTGCATCCGATGCAAGATGGTTGTAAAAGACGAACTATCGAAGCTAGGGCTGCATTATACTGTTGTAGAGCTGGGTGAAGCGGAGATAGTCGAAAACATAACCGATGAGCAGCACGATCTTATCAAAGCGGCGCTGCTGAGATCGGGCCTTGAATTGATGGACGACAAAAAGAGCGTGCTGATCCAAAAGATAAAAGGCGTCATTGTGGAGCTGGTACATTATTCCGAGGAGCCGTTGACCATCAATTTCTCACAACACCTAAGCCAAAAGCTAGACCATAATTACACTTATCTCGCCAACCTCTTCTCCGAGGTACAGGGCACCACCATTGAAAAATTCATTATCGCGCACAAGATCGAGCGGGTAAAAGAGCTGTTGGTCTACAATGAGCTTACCCTTACCGAGATCGCCTACAAGCTGCATTACAGCAGTGTAGCGCATCTAAGCGCCCAGTTCAGGAAGGTCACCGGCCTGACCCCTACGTATTTCAAGCAGATGAAAGACAAACGGCGCTCCATGCTGGAAGACGTGTGAATTATATAACCTATTGACAGTCTCCTGTAATACTTTCCGCCGAAAGATGTCGGACCTTTATTGGGAATCATGGATAACAAGATTACAGACGGGCAACCGGCGACAACAGAACTTGAAAAATCAAAGTCACATATTATCGTTGAGATCATCGAATATGTATCCAATTCCGTGGTGATCAAGACTATCATACGAAAATCGACAGGGAATATAAGTATCATGTCTTTCGACAGCGGAGAGGGGTTGACAGAGAAAACCACTCCATTCGATACTTTTGCGCAGATCATTGAAGGGAAAGCGGAAATTGTTATTGACCAAATACCTCATTTGCTCGAGTCGGGCCAGGGGATCATCATACCGGCGCATTCGCCGAATTTCATAAAGCCGAACGGGCGTTTTAAGATGATCCTGACCACTATTAAGAGCGGGTATGAGTAAATAACTATCTGCCTTCACGCTAAAATCCTCAATATGAACCTCTTACCAACAAGTTTTTACCCAACTATCCAACCGGATATACAGGCGAAGCTGAACCTCGTGCCGCCGGCAAGAACACCTAATGATCAAAGCAGCGGATTTGCTTCGGCCCTGGCCCATGAGGTGAGAAACCCATTGACCACTATCAACCTGGCTGTAGAGATGCTCAAATCCGCCATCAAGGACGAGGATCTTAGAACGTATTTGGATATCATCATGCGAAGCTCTATACGGATCGACAAGCTGATAAACGATCTTCTGAGGTACCAGGAGACGGGTCAGGCGCAGCCGGAGATGTATTCGCTCCATCAGCTACTGGACGAAATACTGGCGATGACGGCAGACCGGATCGCTTTGAAGCACATAAGGGTGGTGAAGGATTATGCGGCTCTCGATTGTAAGATATGGATGGATAAGGAAAAGATAAGGATCGCATTTATCAATATCATCATCAATGCGATCGATGCTATGCCCTCACAAATGGGGGAATTAACGCTGGTCACCCGGTCCACCGACAGCAAACATGTGATTGAGATCCTGGACAACGGGACGGGGATCAGCAAGGAAAACCTGAGGAATATCTTTAAGCCGTTCTTCACCAATAAACCTGGGGGCATGGGCCTGGGATTGTCAACTACGCTGGCTATCCTGCGGGCCAATCGTGTAGAGGTAGATGTATGCTCCGAAGAAGGCAAGGGAACGCGTTTTATTCTCCTGGTTCCTAAAGATATTTAGCGGACGGCTATGCCCACCAACATCAATCCGTTCGAAGCCAAAACAGTTCCGGACGTCCTGGCCGAATTAAAGGTGCAAGCCGCAAGCGGGCTGCCTTTGACGGAGGTCTCCATCCGGCAAACGAGCTATGGATTGAATGAAGTGCCGGAGGAAACGCCCTCGATGGTGTTGGTCTTTCTGAAGCATTTTTGGGGGTTGTCGGCGTTTATGCTGGAATTCACCATTGCGATCTCATTTTTCCTACACAATTATGTGAACGTTTACCTGATCAGCGCGCTGATGCTGTTGAATGCCATTATCAGCTTTGTACAGGAAAGAAAGGCAGCAAGGACGGTGAAAGCCCTCAAGAGCAGCCTGCAGGTGATGGTACGTGTACTGAGAGGGGGGAGATGGGGAGAGGTGGCCGGCAATCAGCTGGTGCCGGGTGATATTATCCGTATCCGGACGGGAGATTTTATTACAGCCGACGCCAAGCTGATCAGTGGAAGAGCGGCTGCCGACCAAAGCGCGCTCACGGGCGAGTCCGAGCTGATAGATAAGAAGGAGGGCAATATCATTTACGCCGGATCATCCATCAAGAGTGGCGAATGTACGGCGGTGGTGGTCACTACGGGTGTCAAAACCTTTTTTGGTAAAACGGCGGAGCTGGTGCAGAAAGCCAAGCCCCGGCTGCATATGGATGAGGTGGTCACGAGCGTTGTGAAGGTCCTGTTCTCCATCGTATTGGTATTCCTGGCTATTACGGTCACCGTATCGCTGTTACGCGGGGAGACTTTTTTATCCAGCCTGCCTCTGATGCTGATCCTGCTGATCTCGGCGGTCCCGGTAGCGCTTCCTGCCATGTTTTCCATGAGCATGGCCGGCGGTTCCCGGAAGCTGGCCGCCAAAGGGGTGCTGGTGAGCAGGCTGACGGCCACGGAAGACGCCGCGACGTTGACCACCCTATGCATCGATAAGACGGGAACGCTCACCCAAAATAAATTGTCGGTGCAGGAAGCCATTTCCGCAGAGGGATACAAGGTAACCGAGGTGCTACAATTCGCGGCGCTGGCGTCCGTAGCCGCTGACAATGATCCCATAGACATGGCTTTCCTGGAGAAGCTGAAAGACGAGAAGATAGGCGTCACGGCCTTCAGACAGGTTTCTTTCACGCCCTTTACTGCCGCCCTCAAAAGAATGGAAGCGCTGGTGGAGAAGGCAGGCAAGTCCTTTACCGTCATTAAGGGGGCTTATACCGCCATCGAGACCCTTTGCCTGGCGCCAGAAGCCGGGTTCGACAAGAAGGTGGAAGAATGGGGAGCGAGGGGCTTTAAGACCATGGCCGTCGCCGTCAAGGAGGGTGATACGACCAAATGGGTAGGCATCGCTGCCCTGGCGGACCCGCCGATGGCAGATTCCGCGGAGATGATCGCCGGCATAAAAGCATTGGGGGTAACCGTCAAAATGCTGACGGGGGACGCCCTGCCGATCGCCACGGAGATCGCTGTAAAGGTAGGGATTGGAGACAGGATCGCAGCCGCCGCGTTGTTCCGGGATGAGCCGGACAGCGCCAAGAAATTGGCGATTATCCTGGCCCACGATGGTTTCGCAGAAGTCTTGCCGGAAGACAAGTTCGATATCGTGAAGGCCTTACAACAGCATGGGGAGATCGCCGGCATGACGGGAGATGGGGTGAACGACGCTCCTGCGCTTAAACAAGCGGAGGTAGGAATAGCCGTCAAATCAGCCACGGACGTCGCCAAGCAGGCGGCCAGCGTCATCCTGCTGCAGGAAGGGTTGGAAAGCATTATCAATCTCCTAACCACGGGCCGCGCCATCCACCACCGGATCACCAACTGGGTGACAAGCAAGGTATCCAAAACGCTTTCCACCGTCGTATTTGTCTGCGCCACCTATTTGCTGACCGGGCAGTTTGTCGTGGGCGCTTTCGACATGATCCTGCTATTATTTATAGTAGATTTTGTAGCCCTGACCTTGTCGACGGATACTGTCGCCGGATCACCGAAGCCCGGGAGCTGGGAGATAAGGCCGCTGGTAAAGCTAGGCCTTGTGCTGGGGCTTCTGAATTGCACCGAAGCATTCGGCTGGTATTTTATAGGAAGGCGTTTTCTGCCTATCGCGGGAATAGAGGAAATGCATACGCTGGGCTTTGCCATTCTTTTCTTCAGCGGTATCACCAACATCCTGGTAGTGAGGACACCCTTGCGGTTCTACCGGCAGCCGATAGGTAAGGTATTGCTCTTCGCCATTGTCGCCGACGTCGTATTCGCCATCGTTATCCTGGTCGTAGGCTTGCCTGGTTTCGCCGCTTTACCGGTAACGGTGATCGGCGCTACGCTGGGGTATTTTTTGATCTGCGGGTTCGTGGTGAATGACTGGATAAAAACTAAGGTCAAGTAATGCGGCCCACATGTGGCAAGGATATTGCACGATCTATCTCATCATGACAATACCTAAAAATCCTGACATCTTCCTGGATCATCCAGTGTCGAAAAACCTCGGCATCTGGATGGACCATACCAACGCCCATTTAATGGAGTTCACCACCGTTCCAATTACGACAGACATCATCTCCAACGAATTCAACCATCACGACAAGAAACACAGCTTTGGAAAAAGCGAGGACGGAATGCACCACAAAGAGCAACAGCAGCAATCCGAGTATTATAAAAAATTGGGTGCTATTATCCGCAACTTCCATGATGTCCTTCTCTTTGGGCCGACCGATGCGAAAGTCGAGCTGCTAAATCTTCTGCGGGCTGACCATCAATTCGAGCACGTGAAGGTGGAGGTAAGAGATTCGGATAAGATGACGCAAAATGAGCAGCATGCCTTTGTAAAGGCATATTTCTCGAAGATACTTTAAGATATCACGGATAGCGCTCAAAAGTTCAACAGCGGGATCGTCAAGCGTTGGCTGCCTTGTTGGGCGACGCACAGGTAATAGACTCCGCCGGATAGGTCCGGCAGGGCCAGGGACAGGTAGTTGTCACCCTGCGCCAGGGTCGCGGGCTGGGTCCAGCAGAGGTGGCCTGAGGCATCTATCAGGGTGAGATTGACGAGCGCCGACTGGCCAGAAGCAATATATAAGACACGCTGGTGGCCGGAGTAGCGGATCGCGGGCTGGCCGTTCGTGCCGGGCGACTTCCTTACGACGACTATGGAGCTGGTGATGGCTGTATTGGGGTCCAGGTCCAACTGGATACGGTAATAGGTGACGGCGGCGATGACGACGTTGTCGGTAAAGCGGTAGTCGCCTTGGTCCTGTATGGCGGCTATGGACCCAATGGTGGAGAAGGAGCGGCCGTCAGGGGAACGCTGGATCAGGAAGGTGGGTTGGATGGAGTTGGGGGCTTGGGCGCCGTTGGCGAGCTGCCAGTCCAGGTGGACGGTGTTGACGCCGGCGGCAGTGGCGGTAAGGTCGAGCAGCTGGACCGAGAGGGTAACATAGCTGCCGCCGCCTTCGTAGGCGCCCATGCTGGACTGGGGTCCTGGCACCGGCCGGTTGGTCATGGTGATATCATAAGCAGTAGCGCTGGCTACGGGAATGGCGTCGGTACCGGGTGAGGCATCGGCCAGATGTAGGCCGTCATCGGGAGTAGCCCAGAGGCCGTCCACGCCGGTGTAGTTGCCGGAGTTTTGGAAGGTGGGGGTGGTGCTGATATTGCCCGTACCCGTGAAGAGGGCACCCTGGGTATTGCTGTACTGGACCTTTGGAGTAACACCTGCCGCATAGACCAGGCCGATGCTGGAGGCGTTGCTCCGGCTCCACACTATATCGTTGGATATTTTTGGAGAGCCGCTGGCGACATAGATGCCATCGCCATAGCCGCCGGCGCTGTTGGCGGAATTGTTATAGACCGTATTGTTCTCGAAGGTGGCGTTCGCCGTGCTATTATAAAAGCCACCCCCATAAGAAGCGGCGGTATTATCGGTAAAGACACAGTTATAGGCTTTGGGATTATCGCCGTTATCCACCATCCCTCCCCCATTGCCCTGAGAGACGTTGCCATTGAACACGCATTCGCTGTCGACGGCATTGGAGATGTTGTTGTACTGGCCGGCGCCGTCGCCGGTAGCCACATTGTTGAGAAATAGACAGTGCAGCATGCTGCCATTGGCATTGTTATCGTTGCACTGGCCGCCCCCGGCCATCCCCGTAGCCGCGCTGGCAGAATTACCCTTGAAGGTGCAGAAGTAATAATTATAGCTGGAACCGTTGTTGTAGACGCCACCGCCATAGGTTGAAGAATTGCTGGTGAATGTGGTGCTGGTTATGGCCTGGTTGGAGCCATTGCCGGCGGCTATGCCCCCGCCATATTGGGCGGCGTTGGAGACGAAGCTGCAGCTGGTCATGGTCGACTGGCTGGAGCCCGAGGTGAAATAGATGCCGCCGCCGTAGGTGGTAGCGAAATTGCCGGTGAAGGTGCAGCCCGTGGCGCTAAAGCCATTGGTGGAGTAGTTGCAGATGCCGCCGCCGCCACCGCCGGTGGAGCTGTTGGCCCGGTTGTTACCAAAGGTACAGGTGGTGAGGGTCGCGATGGACGAGGATTCGTTGACGAACCCGCCGCCGTTGCTCGCAGCGGTGTTCCAGGTGAAGGTGCAGCCGGTGAGGGTCATGTTGCTGCTGTTGTTGGAAAAAATACCGCCGCCATCGGAGGCGGAGGTATTGTTCGACACGGTGCAGGTAGTAAGGGTCAAATAGGTATTGTTGGCATTGCAGATGGCGCCGCCGCCGTCGGTGGCCGTGGTCGTTAGTGCCGTATTGAAAGAGAAGGCGCAGTTGGTGAAGACCGGGCCTGCGGTGGTGTTGACATTGTAGACGGCGCCGCCGCTGGAAGCCGTATTGAGAAGGAACTGGCAGTTGGAGATGGCGGGCTGGGAAGCCTGGATGTAGATCGCACCCCCGTAGTTCCTGGTCAATTGTATCCCGGCGTAGTTGATGGTGGAGGTTCCCCCGCTGGCATAGCCGTATTCGACGGTAAACCCATCCAGGATCGCCGTACTGTTATTGCCGGTAGAGACAAGGATATGGTAGCAGTCGTCTGTATATGTTCCGACGGTGTTGATATCACCGGTAAGTACCGTCACATTCGAGGTATAATTGCGCTGGGTAAGGAGCGTTTCCGTACCGGCGAAGCCGCCATAGATGGCCACGTTGTTGGCTAGGGCGAAGGCGAAATCCCGGTTGGAGGTG